>JBDKUD010000060.1:0-1941 GCA_039679805.1 Syntrophomonas sp.
ATATTATCTTACATATTCTTAATTAACTCATCGGCAAATTCAGAGCATTTTACCTCTCTGGCGCCTTCCATAAGGCTGGCAAAATCACCAGTTACTATTTTGGCAGCAATTGTTTTTTCTATCGCAGCTATTATTAAATCCGCTGCTTTATCCCATTTTAAATGTTTTAACATCATTTCTCCAGACAGGATAATTGATGAGGGATTAGCCTTATCCAAACCTGCAATTTGGGGAGCAGTACCATGCGTAGCCTCAAATATTGCATGTCCGGTAATATAGTTAATGTTTGCACCTGGAGCAATCCCTATTCCTCCAACTTCAGCTGCCAGGGCATCGGATATGTAATCACCATTAAGATTCAAGGTTGCTACTACATCAAATTGTTCCGGACAGATAAGGATTTGTTGTAAAAAATTATCGGCAATAAAATCTTTAATTAAAATTTGCCCGTTGGCCAAGGCATCGGCCTGAGCTTTATCAGCAGCTTTCTTGCCATCTTCTTCCTTAATCCTATCATACTCTTGCCATGTGAATATCTTTTCTCCAAATTCCTGTTCAGCTACTTCATAGCCCCACTGTTTAAAGGCTCCTTCAGTAAATTTCATAATATTTCCTTTATGCACCAAAGTAACGGTTTTTCGTCCTTCTTTAACAGCATATTCAATTGCAGCTCTTACCAGTCGTTTGCTGCCCTCTTCAGATACAGGCTTTATTCCAATTCCTGAACTCTCCGGAAAACGGATTTTATCTACACCCATTTCTTCCTGCAAAAACTTCAAAAGTTTCTCCGCATCCTGAGTACCCCTTTTGTATTCAATCCCGGCATAGATATCTTCAGTATTTTCGCGGAAAATAACCATGTCGACATTCTCAGGATGTTTTACCGGTGAAGGTACACCTTGAAAATAGCGAACCGGCCGCAGGCAGGTATATAAATCCAATCCCTGCCGTAAAGCTACATTTAAAGAACGAATTCCTCCGCCAATCGGAGTAGTTAAAGGTCCCTTAATAGCTATTATATATTCACGAATAATATCCAGTGTTTCCGGTGGCAGCCATTCTCCAGTTAAGTTATAAGCCTTTTCGCCGGCCAGAATCTCTTTCCATACGATTGACTTTTGACCATTATATGCTTTCTCGATAGCTGCATCAAGAACACGGGAAGCAGCCGCCCAAATATCCGGACCAATTCCATCCCCGATAATAAACGGAATAATAGGATGATTAGGAATATTGAGCTCGTTATCCTTTATAGTTATCTTTTCGCCCGCTGCCATATTAGTCAAAATTAAAGCCCCCGTACTTTTTAAAGTGTTCTACCAATCCGCCGTCGGATAAAATCTTGAGCATCACCGCCGGCAGTGGAGTAATTTTTACTTCAATATTTTTGGTCAAATCATGAAGTACACCTTTTTCCAGATCTATCTTGAGTTCATCACCCTCATCGATCTGATCGGTATCACACTCAATTAATGGCAGCCCGGTATTGATACAATTGCGGTAAAAAATGCGCGCAAAAGACTTGGCTACTACTGCGCTTATATCCGCATTAATAATGGCCAGGGGAGCCTGCTCACGGGATGAACCGCAGCCGAAATTTCTACCGCCCACAATAAAGTCGCCTTTATTAACCTTGGAATAAAAATCGGGATCCAGGTCTTCCATTACATGTGTAGCAAGTTCTTTCATATCCTGGGTCTTAAATTTATATCTACCCGATATTATATAATCGGTGTTTACATCATGACCAAATTTGTGAACCTTGCCTTGTAAATCCATCACAATACTCCTCTCATTCAATAGTTTTTAAGCAAAAAACTCCCTGGGATCAGCTAATTTCCCGTACAAAACTGATGCCGCCACAGTAGCGGGTGAACCCAGATAAATAAAAGCTTTATTATTGCCCATTCTGCCCTTAAAGTTACGGTTGGCTGTTGATAT
>JBDKUD010000056.1:0-6044 GCA_039679805.1 Syntrophomonas sp.
ATCCGAACAGACGGAAGCGGCAAAACTAAATTAAATAATGATAAAACATACGATATTAACGTGGCTGGTGATTGGATTTATTATAGAAATGATGGTGATGATTGCAAGCTTTATAGAATAAAAAATGGTGGAAGTAACCGAGAATTGGTTCGTTAAAAGGTTTATATATAACTATGACCGAAGCTGAGCTTAAAACAAAATAATAAAGAAAACGATTCCTTTAGCAGCCTATTTCCTGTTGCTTCGAAGGATACAATCTTTCGTATCGTTTTGATAGAATTTCAATTATTGATATAGATGTTATAGAGGCATTTAGAAGAGGCTTACCAGCACTCGCTGGTTAATAAAATAGCATCATGAAAGGGAGGGACAGGTTTAGCTTATTTTTTCGCTAAGACTGTCTTGACAACGGGGCGCACTATAGTTGTCCAACGCCCGGCCTTTGCCGTCCATTGAGATTTTAATCTCTTCCTTGTGAAGTAGCTTAATATAATCCTTGTTAGTAAATTGGCTGCCCTGGTCGCTGTTAATGATCTCTAGAGATTGTTTGCAAAGAATAGACAGGTTGTTTTGGGGGCTAAACAGGGAAGTGCCAGGGAAGTACTCAGAATCAGTGGTTGTAAAAGTTGTGAAAGAATTAATCCCGGGTTACAGCCTGGCTTTTTTCCCAATCTATCATAGGATTATCAGGAAGTTATCATCTATTTTGGGCAAACGATAATATATCCCAGTAATAGCACGGAAATGTAATATATAAGTCTGGGGGCGGATTTATGGAACATTGCAAGAAGTGCGGGCAAGCGCTTCAGAATAGTGACCAGTATTGTGGGGTATGTGGGGCTACCGTCGATGCTGATGATAAAGTGGTGACACGCGATGTTAACACTAAAGTCGGCTCTGATGCTCCACAGATCTTAAACAGCTCTTACACATCCGCCACTTCATCTACTACTCTGCTTAATGGACCTGAAAGTAATCTTAACGGCCCCCTGTTTTCATCAGATACTAGTCCTGCCCGTGTGCCAAAGCCCACCATGGGTAATAAAGCCAAAATTATCATTGGAGCTTTACTAGCTATTGTACTGGCAGCGGGCGGCTTCTGGGGATGGCTGGGTTATTCGAGCGAAGCGCGGGTTCAGGCAAAGTTGGAGTTGGCAATTAAATATCTCAGCGAAAACGACTATGAGAAGGCTATTCTGGAATTTAACGAAGCCATTAAAATCGATCCCCGAAATATTGAAGCCCGGGTCGGTTTAGCACAGGCTTATATAGGAATTGGAGATACCCAAAAGGCAGATGAAGTACTGACTGCGGCTATGAGTATTGGTACACTAAGTCCCGGACAATACCAACAGGTTATCGAAATGTACATTAAAAAGGGCAACTATAATGAAGCGGCAAAACTGCTGGCTCAGGCCAGGGGTCAATATCCTGATAATGATGCGTTAAAAGCTATTGAAGATGAATTGGTACTTATGGGTGTTAATGTTTCGAATTCTAATATGCAGATAAATACACTATTAAAAGAAAACCCTAGGTCTATTCCTGAAGGCATATTTGCTTCACTAAATCCAAGATCTACTAAACTAAGATTCTATAGGAGTACTGTAGCAAGAAAATCCATTGAAATTTCAGAAGATGAATATAAAACCAGATTTGCAAAATCCGCTCCTTCAAATATTTATTTTCAGCTTTATTCTGATGTTACCCCCCCTGAGCATGAAGTTTTCTATGAGATTAAATCAATATTATATAAATCCGACGGGAGTATTTTAGATAGAGGAACAGTATATTGTAATGTTGAACGCAATTGGCACATATCGTCTATAAGTTTAAATGATTACAATGATTCAAAGGGCGGCTATTGGGAAGTTGGATCATATAAAGTGGAGGCTTTTATCGATGGAAATTTAGTGGCTACTGGTTCATTTGAGGTTTATTAACGGATTGGGAGATGAGATCCGACGATATAATGCTCCCATACTAACATCTTGAAAGCAAGAAACAATTACACACCGGAATTTTAAACCAAGGTTGGCGTGAACGAAAGACCTGCATTAAGGCGAAAACATGGGGAGGTTGACGGGATTGAAAAGGAAAAGCGGGATAATTATCGTACTATGTTTGATGCTCACTATGGGTTGTATGGTGGTACCGCCACCTGCTCTGGCCTGGGAGGACTGGCCGTCAGCCGGTACTGATGACCCCAATCATACCTGGACAATTGTATTCGAACAGACCATGAATATGTCAACAATTAACAATCAAAATATTTATGTATCAAGTGATTCGTCTGGAACCAAGCGAATCGCCGGTGTAGTTGTTAAAGCATCGGATAGTACCCATGCTCAAGTAAGTCCACCTACCGGAGGATGGAGCAATGGCATCACTTATTACCTCATTATTACCCAAAACGTCCTGACCAGCCAGGACGAGCCCCTTAAGGACATAGTGCGCATGCCTTTTAGCTTGGGACAAAATACCAATACGCAGGGGAACAATATAAACGGTGGAATTGCCTGCCAGAAAGCAGATTGGATCTATTACGCACCTAGCTATGGGGGGCTCTATCGCTCTCACCTGGATGGAACTGGAACAGAAACGATAGACAATTCATCGCTTAAATGTGGCATTTCTTCAATAAATGTCCTAGATGATAAGGTGTTCTTTAGCATGGGATTTCACGGGGAATTAAATTGTATAAACATTAAAAACAAACAGATTGTGGAAATAGACGGTAATTGGCACCCATATGACGTTATTGTATCTGGAGATTGGATCTATTTTACTCCCAATTATATGGGAATATATCGAGTTAAGACTGATGGCAGTGCGGTTCAGAAGCTTAACGATTCTATGATTCAGTGCATAAGTATTGCAGATAACCTGGTTTATTATTCGAGTGAAAATCAATTGTATACTATGCAGTTGGACGGAAGCCATAAAAAGAAAATAAGCAATATTTACACACAGAAATTCAATATAATTGGAAATTTGATTTATTACAATAACGTTAAAGATGGTTACAAGATTTATTGTGCCTTAAAAGATGGAAGCAGTCCAAAGAAGATTAACCAGGATAAGTCATGGGGTTTAATCGTGTCTGGAGAATGGATTTATTATGCTAATCCAAATGACAAAAATAAGATTTACCGTGTTCGGATTGATGGTACTGGTAGAGAAAAGCTCAATGATGATGATTCTCGTTTTATAAACGTGATCGGTGACTGGATATTTTATCGTAACTGGAGCGATGGCGATAAAATGTATCGCATGCACACCGACGGCTCAGAACGTACGTTAATAGGCTAGCAATCTTATCTAAAATAATTCAGACAGCATAAGCCTTGTAACTTAACGGAATATCACATAGTTTAAGATAAAAAACACTTTGAGATATATAGCGCCTAGAAAAGGGGATAAGTTGGGGAAGAGTAGGAGACACGTATGAAGTACTGTGTCAGGTGCGGAAAAGAACTACAGGATGATGCCAGGTTCTGTGGAGGATGTGGGTCCGAATTTGAGATCATTTCTGGAAGTGAAAATAAAGCAAATTCCGGCAGCCCACTGCTTTCCTTTGATGGCCCACCAACTCCTTTGCCAAAACCTGAAAGCGGCTTAAAGATTAAGATCGTGATGGGAAGGTACCACTAAATATACCTATTTCGATACTGATTTTGATAGAAGCAATTGTACCGAAGATAATTATACAATAGATGGCAACGAGCTCAGGTGGAATAGATCCGTATTGTATAGCAATGGAAACGGGCACGACACTATTTGCATTTCTGGTTCTTGTGTTCTTATTAAACCTGTATCGGTCGGAGAAAAGTGGGATATCAACTACGTAAGCATTAGTAATGCCGGAACCTTTACTCGGATTGCAGAAGGGCAGTTCGTAGGGACGGAAAATATCACAGTCATGGGTTCAAATTTGGAATGCACCCATGTCCGAATTAAAGGAATTCGCCAGGGTGGGTCATCATCAAAAAGTTTCACCGATGATTACTGGCTGGTAAAGGGCATAGGGGTAGTAAAAGTCATATACGATGGACCCGATGACTACAGCGTTACAGACGAATTGATAGAAATCCAGTAACAATATAAACTTTATTATTGGCCGGGTCTTTAAGGGTGAGCAAGGGAAGGGTCTTTTCTTGTTCACCTCAGCATAATTGTATTTAAGTCACTATAAAACTGGATTTGGCAGTTAAATATTTGAGTGAAAACGGCTATGAGAAAGCCATACTGGCCTTCAACGATGCAATTAAAAATAGATCCCAGAGAAGTAAAAGCCTAAACCTATACCATTCAGGGGAAATATGATGATGCCAAACCCACATATGATAAAGGGCTGGCTGCCGTAGCGGCAGAGAAAAAGCAAACCCCGCAGAAGTATAGGCCAGGGACAGCTTGATAAAGCGGAGCAGGTTTTTCAAGGCCTAATTAATGACAACACGAAATGTCTGGAAGCCTACTGGGGATTGGCCATGGTCTTCCAGCAGAAAGGCGACAATGCCAAAGCCGAAGTGATGCTGCGCAAAGCAGTTGAAAACAACCCCAATGAATACTGTACTTATCATACCCTGGCTTTGTACCTCATGCAAAACAATAAAACGGACGATTCATTTACCATCTAGTAAAATCTCTTTCCCCGGAAAGAACCGAGAAAAACTAAACTTTTTATATTTCATCCCGGGTTTACAGCCCGGTTTTCTTTCCCAACCTATCATAGGATTATCAGGGAGTTATCATTTATTTTGGGGAAACGATAATATATCCTATTAATAGTGCAGAAATCAAATAAATGGATATTAGCTCGGGGGGCGGATTATGGAATATTGTAAGAAGTGCGGGCAAGCGCTGCAAAATAGTGACCAATTCTGCGGAGTGTGCGGGGCTGTCGTCGAGGCTGATGGTGAAAATGCGGCACGCGACGGTAATCCCGGGATCTGTTCTGATGCTCCACATATCTTAAACAAATCTCAAACAACCGCGACTTCAACTACTGAACTGCTTAATGGTCCTGAAAGCAATCATATCAGCGGCCCTCTGTTTTCATCAGACACTAATCCGGCCCGTGCGCCAAAGCCTAATATAGGCCATAAAACCAAAATCATCATCGGAGCCCTGCTGGCTATAGTACTGGCAGGGGGCGGCTTCTGGGGGTGGCTTGGTTATTCGAGCGAGGCCCGGGTTCAGGCCAAGTTGGAATTGGCAATAAAATACCTTAATGAAAACGACTATGAGAAAGCTATTCTGGAATTCAACGAAGCCATCAGAATCGATCCCCGGAATATTGAAGCCCGGGTAGGTTTGGCACAGGCTTATATCGGAATTGGAGATACCCAAAAGGCAGATGAAGTCCTCACAGCTGCAATGAATATCGGTACACTGAGTCCCGGACAATACCAACAGGTTATCGAAATGTACATGAAAAAGGGCAACTATGATGAAGCAGCAAAACTGCTGGCTCAGGCCAGGGGAAAATATCCCGACAATGAGGCATTAAAAGCGGTTGAACAACTCATCGCCGAGGCAAAAGCCAAGGCCGAGGCTATTAACAGCCCACCCCCGGTGGAACAGCCTGCAGAACCGGAGCCGGAGCCAGAGCCAAAGCCGGAGAAAAAAACCACGGTCAGAAAGAGTAATTCAGGATCAGTTTCAAATATATATTAAGCAGCAAACAGGGTAATTTAAGCCCTATATTTAGGTAAACAACAAGGGAGGTCGACAGGATTGAAAAGGAAAAGCGGGATAATTATCGCACTTTGTTTGATGCTCACCATGGCTTGTATGGTGGTGCCCCCACCTGCTCTGGCCTGGGAGGACTGGTCGGCGGCCAGCACTGATGATCCGAATCATACCTGGACAATTGAATTCAAACAGGCCATGAACATGTCAACGATTAATAATCAAAATATATATGTATCTAGTGATTCGTCCGGAAGCAAGCGTATTGCCGGTGTTACCGTTAAAGCATCTGATAATACCCATGCCCAAGTAAGCCCGCCAACCGGAGGATGGAGCAAAGATGCAACCCT
>JBDKUD010000351.1:0-12791 GCA_039679805.1 Syntrophomonas sp.
TATGCAACTGATCCTTTGCATATTTATTATTCAGCCGATGATGGTCTAACATGGAGTATTATACATACTGCTCCCGCAACAGATAAATGGCATTATCACGATGTAGCTCTAGACCCATATTCCAACCCTTTAAGAATATGGTTTTGCAATGGAGATGCCTATTCCAGTGCTAATATTTATTATACTGATGACCTTGGAGTTACCTGGAATAAATTCTGGGACGATGGCAAGGCTAAATTTCAAGCTACTACAATTTGCATTTTGCCTGATGTTGTATTATTCGGCACTGACAGTGCACAGTTCCGCGGTGTTATGAGATATATTAGGGGATTAACCCAACCAGAATATGATAGTTATCCTGTGATCGATCCAATCTATAAAGCTAACCCTTATTATGGTGATTTAGTCGTAAGTACGGGAAGAGGGATGCAATTTGGAAACGAAGTCTATTTTGTAGGCGAAAACGGGAAACTAGTCGGTACAAGGGATGGTATTAACTTTTATACTTTGTGGGAAGAGCAATCAACATTAGTGGGTTTTGAGCCGTGGTTACATAATGTATGGAGAACTGATGCTGGTAAACTGATTGGTCGTTATAGAAACAATAATACGGAGTATTATTGGGAAGCAGATGCTCCAACATGGGTAAAGATACTATAACCCCATCCCTCCTTCCCTACAAGAGTAAAGCTGAGGGTAGTGATCCTGCTGGCTGTGTTCAATTCGTAAACGCCTCCGCCAATTTATAAATGATTAAAACTCTTCTTGTAAAGTTTTCAAAAGAGTTTTATTAATGTTGAGAATAGCGGGTCCGACTGGAGGTTATTGGTTTTTATTAATAACTTTATGAGACTTGCGCTTCTTTACGGTTTTATTACTGAAATTATCAGATAGAACACTAATATTTCCGTCCACCTCCAGGACAGCCAAATTCACCTCGTCAATACTCTCTACCCCGTGCTCCCGAACAGCAGCCTCCAGTTCTTGTACGGAAATCTGAGATTCATCCAGATGACGCTTTATAATCTGACCATTGTATACCAACATTAATGGGTGTCCCTGGAGCAGTTGATTAAATTTAGGGGAGCGCAAAAGGAGTTTTTTCAACAGATAATTTACCACAAACAAGGTAGTAGCAGCCACTAACCCGCCGTTAAGGGAGGAATTGCTGCCTACCATGGCATTTTGTACAGCATTACTTATAAGCAACAGGAAAACTAGATCTACTACCGACAATTGGGCTAATTCTTTCTTACCAAATAAACGTATGGCCAATACCAGGAAAATATATACGGCAGCTGAACTGATAATAATAGGCAGGTAAGTATGCATCAAATGCCTCCTTTTAGAATAGAGAGATTATAAGCTAATAAAAAAGCTAACTTGTACCAATAGGTTTTTATCTATTATATACTGTTTTATTTCTTTTACATATTTAGGGTTTTAGATCAACCCGGTCAGCCTTCACAGGGTTGGTTTTTGATCCCAGTGGTAGATAGTCTTAGCCTGGCCTGTGCTATAATGGAAATCAAGGACCTGTAACCAAAGGGGAATGTGAGCATGAATGTGCTGGATTATACTATTTTGCTAATACTAATATTAGGTGCGGTAATCGGTTATCGAAAAGGACTAACGGATACGTTAGCTGGAGTAGTAAGCGTGGTTATAGCTATGTTGCTGGCTGTTTTCTATTGTGATAATGGTGCCCGGTTTTTGGAGGAAAACTTCAATATCATATCTTCCTTATCAGTAGTTCTCAATGAGAAGTTTCCCCTGGTAACACCCGCTGTTAATAATTTACTGGCCGATAGATTTTGGAATGCCGATACAGCAGTGGGACAGCCTGTGCCTGATCTGGCCTACTGGTTGGTTGTTAGCGCGTGTTTTTTGATTCTATTATGGTTAGGCAGCAAAATTTTGAAGCTATTGTTGAAGAGCTTATCCGGAGTCTTTTCATGGGGTATCCTGGGATGGTTCAACCGCCTGGGAGGAATGGCCTTGGCACTGGTCAAGAATGGCCTGATCATTGGTGTATTAGCAGTAATATTGCAGCCTCTGGTGGGGGTAGCTGCCCGGGCAGGGGTAAGCCCGGCCCAAACCTTTTGGGCCCTGTTGGGAAATTCCGTTATTTGCTTGCATTTGGTAGAAGTCTTTAACTTTATAAGGGCAATCTGCTTAAAAGGTGCATAGACAGACCAGGTGACTGGGAAACATATAGGGAAATATTGTATTTAGGAGGAAAAGAATATGACTGAAGATAGCAATCAGTTACGTAATTGCTGGAAGAAGATGAAGGAAGATGAGATAAAGCAAGCCTATGATTTTAGCAGCGAGTATGTGAATTTTTTAAGCGCTGTAAAAACAGAACGGGAAGCCGTAAATTATATTTATAATGCTGCTCTGAACCGGGGATTTGTACCCCTGGAAAAAATCAATACGATTACCGCCGGGCAAAAGCTTATCATAACCAGTAAAGGTAAAGTATGTGCACTGGTGGTAGTTGGACAGGAACCTTTGGAAAAAGGATTAAATATTATTGCCTCGCATATTGATTCTCCCCGGTTGGACCTTAAGCCCCATCCTTTATACGAAGCTGATGGGATGGCTCTTTTTAAGACTCATTATTACGGAGGAATCAAGAAATACCAGTGGGTGGCAATGCCCTTGGCACTACACGGAGTAGTGATAAAGAAAGACGGAACCGTAGTGAATATTGTACTGGGAGAGGATAAGGATGATGTAGTATTTACCATAGCCGATCTCTTACCTCACCTGGCCAAAGATCAAATGGATAAAAAAATGGCGGAAGCGGTTAAAGGTGAAGCATTAAATGTTCTGGTAGGCAGCAGACCAACTGCCGAGGAAGAGAAAGACCCGCTCAAGCAGGAAGTGATAAAGCTATTAAAAGAGAAATACGATATTGAGGAAGATGATTTTACCAGTGCCGAACTGCAAATGGTCCCAGCTCATAATGCCAGGGAAATCGGCTTTGACCGCAGTATGGTGGGGGCTTATGGTCAAGATGACCGGGTAAGTGCTTATACATCATTGATTAGTGCCCTGGAAGTTGAGAATCCGGGCAGAACTGCGGTATGCCTGTTTGTTGATAAAGAGGAGATAGGCAGTACTGGTAATACCGGCTTGCAATCACTGGTAATAGAGAATTTGGTAGCTGAACTGATGCACCTAGCCGGCAATAATGACTATTATGTATTAAGAAAGGTACTGGCTAATTCCTATGCGCTGTCTGCTGATGTTAATTCAGCAGTAGATCCCAATTATCCGGATGTTTTTGAGAAGATGAATTGCAGTTTTATGGGAAATGGGATAGTTCTGACTAAATATACCGGTTCCCGGGGAAAGTATGATTCCAGTGATGCCAATCCCGAGTTTTTAGGGCAGATGCGGAAACTATTTGATGATAATGAGGTTATCTGGCAGGTAGGGGAACTGGGCAAGGTGGATATCGGTGGTGGCGGAACCGTAGCTCAATATATGGCCCGCTATGGCATGGAGGTTGTTGATTGTGGAGTAGCCCTGCTGGGTATGCATTCACCATTTGAGGTAGCCAGCAAGGCAGATGTATATATGGCTTATAAAGCGTACAAGGCGTTTTTGCAGAAGTTTTAGCGAGTGAATTCAACACAGAAGGACACAGATTCAATTGGATTAACACAGATTTTGGTTTATAGATTACGATTTTGATTACCATATTGTATTTGATTATGAAGGACACAGATTAATTTATAATGGTAACCAAAAATAGTAACTTAAATGTATTTGTCCTTAATATTTAAGTTATTATGATGGGTAGCTTATCGTAACATCTTATATTAAAAATCTGTGTTAATCATAGGAAAATCTGTGTACGAGCGTAGCGAGTCTGTGTTGAAATTTGTTCTTTATGGGAGGTGAGAGGTATGGCAGAATCGGTCCGATTGACGGAAATGGTGCGGGCTGCCGGGTGAGCTGCTAAAATAGGTCCGGGGACCTTGGAAGAATTATTGAAAGATTTGCAGATACCTGGTCATCCTAACCTTTTGGTCGGCCTGGAAACCAGGGATGATGCCGGGGTATATAAATTAAATGACCAGATGGCACTTATTCAGACCATGGATTTTTTTACCCCTATGGTGGATGATCCCTATGTTTTTGGCCAAATTGCAGCAGTTAATTCTATAAATGATGTCTATGCTATGGGCGGTACTCCGTTAACGGCCATGAATCTGGTTTGTTTTCCCCGCTGTGGGGACATGATGTTGTTGAAACGCATAATTGAAGGTGGTCTGGATAAAATCAAGGAAGCCGGGGCAGTACTGGTAGGAGGCCATACGGTAGACGATAATGAACCAAAATACGGCCTTTCGGTAACCGGCTTGGTTCATCCGGAAAAATTAATCAGCAACAGCGGAGCACAGCCGGGAGACCATATTTTCTTAACCAAACCACTGGGCACGGGGATAATTGCCACGGCTATTAAAGGGCAAATGGCCGACTGCCAAGCAGAGGCAGAAGCTGTTAAGTGGATGTCTACGCTTAATAAGAATGGCTGTGAAGTCATGCAAGAAGTAGGAGTAAATGCAGCTACTGATGTCACCGGGTTCGGCCTTATTGGACATTTGTACGAGATGGCTGCGGCAAGTGATGTGGCAGTGGAATTATATAGCGGTCAAATACAGTTTATAACCGGAACGACGGAATATGCCGGTATGGGACTTATCCCGGCAGGGGCCTACAGCAACCGGGATTATTTAATAAATAAGGTTAAGTATACTGAAGAAATAGACGGCACCGTCATAGACCTGTTGTTCTCACCGGAAACTGCCGGAGGATTACTAATATCTGTAGGACCAGAAAAAGCAGAGACGTTATTATCAAGCATGAAACAGAAAAAATGTCCATGTTTTGAGGTGGGTCGGGTAGTCAACAAGGGATTTGAGCCAATAAAAATCCTAAAATAGGTTTACCCCTTACACCTGACCCGAAATCCTAACAGTATGTGTTTAATAAAAAATCTGTGTCTATCTGTTAAATTAAATCCGCGAAAATCCGCGTTGATTTATATCCAAGAAAATCTGTGTGCGGCGGAGCCGCCTGTGTTGAATCGGGAGGGTTGGCTACGGAAAGAAAAGTTTTTGAACTGGGAGATATCGTAAGAATGAAAAAACAGCATCCCTGCGGCAGCTATAACTGGCAAGTGATACGTATGGGGGCTGATATTAAAATTAAATGTCAGGGTTGTGGAAGGATAGTTATGCTGCCTCGAATGCAATTTGAAAAAAGAATGGTAAGGGTAGAAAATCCATAATCTGCTAACATTTCAAGCCCCTCGTGCATATTATGTTATTGTAAATATATGCCTGAAGGGGGACAAGAGAAATGGAATCAAGGTGTGTATCGTATTTAGGATTTAGAACCGGTGACTTAGTTACAGTTAAAACCCTGCGTAATGATGAACGGTTCTGTATTATTGGTTTTAAGAAGAATGAAAAAGAAGAACAGGTGGCAATACTGAAGGCAATATTTAATAATACCTACATTATTGAAAAGCCAGTAACAGAATTAAAGAGTTTGTTAATAAAAGGGATACTTTAGCCTTGCAACATAATTACAGTATGATATAATCAGTAGAAGTCCCTGCTCCGAGAAAATCGGAGCCGACTCATGCCAATGAGTTAGTCCATAGGGAGGAGGTGTAACGATGCGCACGTATGAGATGATGTTTGTTCTGAAACCCGATTTGGCCGAAGAAGTATTCGCAGATACAAAAGACAGATTGCACAAAATTATAGAGAATTTTGGCGGCGAGTTCATCAATGAGGTAGAAGGTTGGGCTAAGAAACGTCTGGCATACAAAATTGAGGATTACCAAGAGGGTATATATGCCCTGTGGAACTTCAAAGGTATGCCGGAGACTGTCCAGGAATTGGACAGGGTAATAAAACTGTCTGATAAGATTCTGCGCCACATAATCATCCGCAAGGATGAAAAGTAGCGCCTTTACAGTTGGGGGTGGAAAGTTATGTTAAACCGGGTTATTTTAATAGGCCGATTGACTAGAGATCCAGAACTCAGATATACGCCTAATGGTAAAGCAGTATGCAATTTTACTCTGGCAATCAACCGCAAGTTTAAAAGGGAAGAAACTGATTTTATCGATGTGGTAGTATGGAACGTGTTGGCAGAGAATTGCGCCAATTATCTGGGTAAGGGAAGACTAGCCGCTGTAGAGGGGAGACTTCAGGTCCGTACCTATGAGAATCAAGATGGGCAGAAACGAAAAATTACTGAAGTTGTAGCTGACGATGTTCGATTCCTGGATAAAGCCGGGACAGGCGGCGGAGCCAATGCTTCTAACCAAAACCGCAGGGACAACCCTGCCAAAGACGATTGGGAGGATTTGGGACATGAGGTCAGCGTGGAGGATATAGATATAGTAGACAGAAATAACGATGACGAAGTTCCTTTTTAAGGGAGGTAAACTAATTGAAAAAAGACAGGCGGAAAAAAAGGCGGCAATGCAATTTTTGCGCTGATAAGATTGAAAACATAGATTACAAAGACCTGGGCAGACTGCGCCGGTATGTTACTGAAAGAGGGAAAATTCTTCCCCGCCGCATTACCGGGAATTGTGCCAATCATCAGCGCCAGCTTACTACAGCTATTAAGCGGGCCCGGTTCATGGCACTGCTACCCTATACTTCCGAATAAATTAAGTATTAAGCCCTCTATTAAGAGGGCTTAATTGTTGTTAAGGGTGTTTTTATTACCTGGAGCAGGAAAGCAGGAAATAACAAGGCTGGTGCAGAAAAAAATAAGAGGAGGTGCATGACAGGTGAGAAAAAAAGACCTGGATATTGCTCAGAATCTTAAAATTGTTGAGTGGTTGAAAGCTGAACTGATTGAGTCGGTAGCTGATCTGTTCAAATCTCTTCTTAAAACTGGCAGTGATGCAACCAGTGACGCCCTGGCAACAATTATTATCGTTACCTACCTGTTGGGACGCCGGGTAGGAATAAGCTTTCAGAGTATAGACATTAAATTAAGAGACAAACTTAATATTAGCATTAGAGAAGCCCCCGAGGCTGACCAGTGGAATAGTGATTTGGCTGAATTGTTGAATTATTTGGAGAAAAAGAAGAGGTGATACTTTGCCACGCGTGGTAATCTTTGCACTAGTATCATTAATGGCCTGTCTGGCTATGGCTTATCTGCCAGCATTAACCTTTGTGCTAGCTATAGCATGGGGGATATCATTGATAATAGGCAGTTTATATTTAACTAAAAATCAAATAGCGGTTATATGGGGATTAAATATCTTGCTGTTGTATGGCCTGACCGGAAACAACAGTATGTTTTTTTATTTCAGTTTTTTCGGACTGCCGTTTATGGTGATGAGTTTCCTGGCTGCGGAGGAGGATAAAGGGTATTATTATATCCTTAAAAGGGGGATAATGGCGAGCCTGATTGGGGTATCGCTTTTTATGGGATTTATTTATCTTACTACCGGAGGAGTGGGAATAGGGCAACTGGAAAAACAATTGGATAATTATTTCGAGGAGAGCTGGCAACAGTATGAAAAGTCCGGAGCCGTAGAATTTTATGAGCAAAAAGGTATTACCAATGAAGAAATCAAAACCCAGGTAAAAGATTTCGCGCATAGTATAGCCCGGCATCTGCCCGCTTTTTTTTACCTGGAGTCCATAAGTGTCGTATTTTTGGTACTATATTTATCTTCATATTTAAGCCGTAAGCGGCAGATAATGCGTCTAATGAAGAAACCATTTACCAGGGAAATAATGCCCTGGCAGGGAGCATGGGTGGTTATTGCCGGATTGGTATTATGGCTGTGGGGCAGAGATAATAATTCGGTCCTGTATTTAACCGGTTCCAATATTCTGCTATTATGTACCGCCATAACCATTTACTTCGGGTTGTCGGCGCTTACATATAAAATTAAACAGCTGAAACCATCAACCAGAAAAGTAACTATTTTGATTCTTATAGTACTCAGCGTTATGTTTACCATATCAGCTATTATATTTCTGGCCTTGCTGGGTCTGTTTGATTCATTGATTGATTATAGAAAATTGCGGAGCCAAAAGGAGGAAGAGCAAGAATGAAGGTTATTTTGATTCAAGACGTAAAAAAGCTGGGCAAACCGGGAGAAATTAAGGAAGTATCTGATGGGTATGCCCGTAATTTCTTAATTCCCAAAGGGTTAGCCAAGGAAGCAACTACTACCCTGTTAAAAGAGACCAAGGAAAAGAATGTTCGTGAAGAAAACAAAAAAGACAAAGAAAAACAACAGGCGGAAGCTATTAAACAGGAAATGGACGGTAAATCTATTACCATAAAAGCCAAAACCGGCGGAGGAGACAAGTTATTTGGAGCTATTACGGCTCGGGAAGTTTCTGACAGCATACATGAACAATTAGGGCGGGTAATAGATAAGAAGAAGATAGATATGACCGAACCTATTAAACACCTGGGTGAATATCAGGTCAAAATTAAGATATACCCCTCAATTCAAGCTGAGATTAAGGTAATAGTTGCTGCACAATAATTCTAGGAGGTTAATCGTGACACAGTACTTGGTAAAGCCCCGGAGACCACAGTCCCGGGGCCAAAGCTGGGAGTCAGAAATAAATGCGAGAGTACACTCATTACTCAAGCAGCTTAATAAAATCTATGGAACTCAGAAACTTATTTTGAAAGCAAGTAAATTAGATGCTGTTAACTTGATGAATTCTAACCGGGTGGAAGATAAGGTTCTGGCTTTACAAAAACTACTGGAAGAAAACCCCACCATTACGCGCATTCCGACAACACAGGAAATCCCTTCAATACTAAACCGTTTAGAAGAATTAGCGTCTGAACATCATGTTCGCCAGGCGGCAGAAGATAATCTCCAGCAACAAATTCAGAAAAAAATGGCGGAAAAGTACGACGAATATGTAAGAGATATTAAAATGCAAATTCTCAAGGAGTATAATCATACTTCCGAAAATGCCGGAACTTTGAAAAAATTAGGCAAGCTGGAGAAGATGGAAAGGACCGGGTTGAACCGTTCTGCCCTGGAAGTATTAAGACCTGCAAGCATGGAGGAGGTAATAGGGCAGGAAAAGGCCGTGAAATCGCTGATTGCCCGACTTAATACGCCTTTTCCACAACACATATTGCTATATGGACCACCTGGAGTAGGCAAAACTACCTGTGCCCGCTTGGCTCTGGATATGGTTAAGGGTAAACAAGGGAGTATCTTTAAGGAAGATGCACCTTTTGTGGAGGTGGACGGTACCACTTTGAGGTGGGACCCGCGTGAATCAACCAATCCGCTCCTGGGATCAGTTCACGATCCTATTTATCAAGGAGCTAAAAAGGAACTGGCCGAGGAAGGAATACCTGAGCCCAAACCGGGGCTGGTCTCAGACGCACATGGAGGCATATTGTTTATTGATGAGATTGGAGATATGGATCCATTATTGCAGAACAAACTTCTGAAGGTACTGGAAGATAAAAGGGTCTTTTTTGAATCATCATATTATGATCCCCAGGATAAAAGTATTCCTCAATATATTAAACAGATGTTTGAACAAGGGGTACCCGCTGATTTCGTGCTTATAGGAGCTACCACCCGAAGTCAGGAAGAAATTAATCCGGCCTTTAGGTCCAGGTGTATGGAAATATTCTTTGAGCCACTTGCTCCCAATGGTATCAAATCTATAGTCAGCCGCTCGGCCGATAAACTTAACCTGGAAATCGAAGCCGGGGTTACTGAACTTATCAGTGACTATACTATCGATGGGCGTGGTGCCAATAAACTGCTGGTAGGCGCTTATGATTATGCCCTAAATGAACTACCTGACCAAAATAACCAAAGAATAAGAGTAACCTGTCAGCATGTGTATGAAACTATCCAAAATAGCCGGATTTATTCACATCAAACGAGTAAAACATATCAAGGTCTGGAAGTTGGTAAAGTTTTCGGACTGGGTGCGTTCGGATACCTGGGAACATTAATAGAGCTGGAGGCTATTGCTTTCCCAGCGGAACGGGAAGGTGAAGGACAGATCCGATTTAATGATACGGCTGGAACAATGGCCAAAGATTCGGTATTTAACGCTGCATCAGTATTTCGCAAAGAAATAGGAGAAAATCTAAGCAACTATGATATTCATATAAATATTATCGGGGGAGGCAAAGTAGATGGGCCTTCTGCCGGTGCAGCTATCTATTTGACCATATTAAGTGCGGTCAAACAATTACCGGTCTGGCAAGATGTAGCAATTACCGGGGAAATTTCCATTCAGGGCCGGGTGAAACCAGTCGGGGCTATATATGAAAAGATATATGGCGCTCGGCAGGCGGGCATAAGAAAGCTAATTATTCCCTATGATAATTTGCAGGATGTGCCGGTGGGGATAAGAGGTATGGAAATAATTCCGATCAAATATATATATGAAGCCAACAGTCATATTTTTGAGCAAGCTAGCTGCCAATCTCGTTAAGTTGACACCCTTTAGCACTTTTGCTAATATTAGTGTGCTGGTCAATAGATAGAATAAGGTATATGCCGGCAAATGAAACCAGGGGGTGCGCCAATGGCGACGGTAGTATTAGTTGGGGCTCAGTGGGGGGACGAAGGCAAAGGGAAAATCACCGATTTCCTGGCTGAAAAGGCCGATTGTGTAGTGCGGTACCAGGGTGGCAGTAATGCAGGGCATACGGTAGAGGTGCAGGACCAAAAGTTCATGCTCCATTTAATACCGTCAGGGATTTTATACCCTGGAACAACATGCATTATTGGTAATGGTGTCGTGGTAGATATGGAAGAGATTATAGAAGAAATTGATGGTTTGCATAAAAGAGGTATAGATACCGGGAATCTGCGGATAAGTTTACGGGCCCCGGTGGTTATGCCCTATCATAAAAGGATTGACGAAGTGCAGGACCGGACCAATAAAATCGGAACTACCAAGAGGGGCATTGGGCCTACTTATGAGGATAAGATTAACCGTACCGGTTTTAGGATTTGTGACCTGCTGGATGAGGCGAATTTCAAGGACCGTCTTAAGGTTACAGTTGAACACAAAAACAAGATTTTACAAGCGGTTTACGGAGAAGAAGGCTTTGATTATCGGGAGGTTATGGAACGGGCGCTTAGCCAGGTAGAGGTATTGAAAAAGTATCTAGCTGATACATCACTGCTGGTTCACACTGCTATTCAGGATGGGAAAAAGGTACTTTTTGAAGGAGCCCAGGGGACACTCTTAGATATTGATCATGGCACTTATCCGTTTGTAACGTCATCAAATCCGACCGCCGGCGGTGCATGTACCGGTTCAGGCATTGGACCTACTAATATAGATAAAGTAATCGGGATTGCCAAAGCTTATACTACCCGGGTAGGCGAAGGGCCATTTCCTACCGAGCTGGATGGGCCGGATGGAATCACCTTACGGGAAAAAGGAGCCGAATTTGGAGTTACTACCGGCAGACCCCGAAGGTGCGGATGGCTGGATGCAGTGGTATTACGGTATTCAGCACGAGTTAACGGGCTTACTGATCTGGCTATTACCAAACTGGATGTACTGGATAGTTTCCCAACGGTTAAGATTTGCGTAGCTTATCGCTACCGGGGTGAGCTGCTGTATGAATTCCCGGATAACGTAGGGATTCTGGAAGAATGTGAACCTGAGTATATAGAAATGCCCGGATGGCAGCAGGATACCACCGGTATTACTGCCTATGATGATTTACCGGTTAATACCCGGGCCTATATTAATAAAATAGAGGAATTAAGTGGGGTTAAGCAAGCCATTATTGCTGTCGGCCCCAGGCGGTCGCAGACTATAGTAACAGAATCAATGTTTTAATGGATTTGAATCACTATAGAAAACATGATAAAATTCAAATATAAAATTAATCAGGGCGCATAACTCAGCGGGAGAGTGCCACCTTCACACGGTGGAAGTCGTAGGTTCGAACCCTATTGCGCCCACCATAAGAATATAGTTATAGCGGGGTTTTTTGACCCCGCTATTTTTGTGGGTAACTAAAATAGATCGTTTGCCCATAAATTTGCCCACAAGCTATAACAAATTATATACGAATACTTGCTAATAGCTAAAGAATTTTAAGCACTAATTTCTTGCAGAGGGTTACCACAGCCGCTGAAAAAACATCGATTTTTTCTGGAATAAACTAATTTTGAAAATTATTGCAGGAGAATTTTTCCTTATAACGAATAGTATTCCCAATAAATATCATTTTTGGTGACGAAGCATGGGAGGAAATCTGGTTTCATAGCAAGCTTCAGATAATATGTGCCTCTGGCAGCACCATGGAAGAATGGAGGAACAATATGTTAGAACTACGAATCAACGGGTTCGGCGGGCAGGGCTCCGTTACCCTGGCTCACTTGTTAGCGCAGGCTGCGCTGGAAAACGGTGAGCAGGGACAGGCCCTGCCTTTCTTCGGGGTGGAACGCCGCGGAGCGCCGGTACGGGCAGCAGTGCGCATGTCCCCCACCACTATCCACGCGCACAGTCAATGCGAGCTACCGGATTATGTGGTAGTGATGAGCGAAAAGCTCACTGAAGCGGCGGTCAGTGAAGGCATAACTGAGATCGGCACCGTGATCATCAATGCTCCCTGCGCCGCAGCCGTGAAGAAGCACCCTACCTGGCAGGTGGACGCCGACGCCATCGCCCGCGAAGCCGGATTATTTTCCGCTGACGGACCCTTTATCAATATACCGCTGTTTGGCGCGGTGTGCCGGGTGCTAA
>JBDKUD010000096.1:0-10868 GCA_039679805.1 Syntrophomonas sp.
TCATAGGAATATTGGCGGTCGAACCCGAGGAGGCCCAACGGATTCTCAGTCAGTTTATGGAAGCTCTGAAAAGCGAAGGAAAAGATGGCGGTTACAGTGTAACGGTGAGCGTAGGAATTATTGAGATCAACGAAAAACTTAGCCTGGAGCAGATAATAAAAAAAGCTGATGAGGTACTGTACTGCTCCAAAGAAAACGGTCGGGACCGAATCACGGTCTGTAGATCGGAGTGAGTATTTCCGATAAGCAAAGTTTATGGTTCACACTATAAATAAGCCGGATTGATGATTCGACTGAAGTTAGTCGTTTTTTATTTCTACTAAACGGCAAACTTATGTTCCCACTGCCGGAAAAGTTATGGGTAAAGTACCATTTTAAAAAGTATAAAAATTACAAACTGGGTGTAACAAATTAAGATTCATAAACTCAAGAGACTATTCAAAAAATAGCTCTTTTTTTCTGCCCTTTTTTAAGTTAATTTTCAGCTTCTATTTAGTGTGATTTCAGTAGTTCGGCAGATAATAATTTTAGCATTATGGAAGGAGTTTAAAATAAATGAGAAATATCAATATTACAAAGTTAATACTGGATATCATTATGACAGCCGTTTTTCTTATTCTGATTGACCCCAAGAATACCGGTATGGCATTTCATGAAATTGCAGGATTAACTATGGGGGCTCTTTTTACATTTCATATTATCCTGAACTGGACATGGGTTAAAAGCATTACCAAAAATCTTTTAAATCCCAAACTAAAGACCAAAACTAAAGCTTTTTATATAATAAATGCCGTGTCATTTATTAGCGTTATGACCATAATAGTCACCGGAATTGAGATTTCTCAGGTGTTATTCGTCTCAGAAGCGGCGGGCTTTAGCGAAGGTTTCTATAACTTGCATAAGTGGGTTTCGTATTTCTGTCTGGGACTTTTCGCAGTTCATATTGCGCTGCACTGGCGTTTTATTATAGAGACTATGCGTAATTCATTTGCTGCATTAAAAGCCCCCGCTTTAGGTAAAGCGGTAATGAGCATGGGGGCCATAGTACTGATGGCAGGCCTATTGTATTCTCAAATAGCTTCCAGTGCCACCGACTACGAAGATCAATCCAGGACCGGAAGGGAGTCTTATGACTACCGCAGGGAAGCTTACCAGTCTGAAACCAATGAAGATCAAGATAACACCAATACAACCGAAAGTGGTGTAAATTATGATTACTCACCTGATGCCAATAATAATATTTCAGCTGACAGAGAGTCCAATGACCAGGCAGATCAAAATAATACCATATTGCCCGATACAGATAATATTGGGAATTCGGTTACTCTAACCGATTATCTGGGAAAAATGTTCTGCAATGGCTGTCATAAGCACTGTTCACTATTAAACTTACAATGTAATAGAGGTTTTCAGCAGTTGGAAGACGCTAAATATCAGTATCAACAGCAATATGAAGACATAAGCGTAAACTAATCTAAATTTAAAGCCTTTTGTATTGAGCTAAGTACGCCTTATATTTATACTGAAAATATGAGATTTGGCAAACAGGTTGAATGTACCGATATTAATGCATTTATCAGTATTAAATGAACTTGAACCCAATTGACCAAAAGTCTGTGTTTAGGAGTTTGAAAATGATAAAAAATATTAAGTTCAAACGACCATCAATAAAGGGTGTTGAAATTAAACGATGTTCATACTCAGAACAATCTTACAAAGAGCATTTGCATGAAGAGCTATCAATTGGTTATATCGAAAAAGGCTCTACGGTAGTTGATTTCAATAGTAAAAATTATTTATTTACTGAAGGTGATGGTATTATTATTCCACCATATGTAAGTCATATTTGTCGGCCAACTGATGTTGACTACTGGCAATTTGTGATGATGTATATCGATATTTCATATTATCAAGGTGAAATTAATGTACCAAGAAAGCTAACAGATATTGAGTTAACTAAATGCAAGGATTTTTTTGGACTCTTAACCGGAAAATATGCTGATTTTGAAGTGGAAAATACACTAATAGATTTATTAATAACCTGTACACTTATAAATAAAAAAAGCAATGGACCCAGGCCAGATAAAGTCCTTGAAAATATATACAACTATATAAAGTTTAATTACTTAGAAAATATCACACTTGAAAACCTGGAAACAATCTTTAATATAAATAAATTTACTATTATTAGGGGTTTTAAGTCCATATATAATACAACACCAAGCTCTTTTCAGCTTCAGCTTAAAGTTGCCTATAGTAAGGGTCTGCTGGCAAGAGGAATGAATATATTAGATGTATGTAATGAAGCAGGCTTTTATGACCAAGCACATTTTACGCGGGAATTTAAAAAAGCTAATGGGAAAACGCCCTTACAATATCAAAAAGACATCTTGAGTTAAATCAAATTCAATTTATAGTCAATATCATACAATACTTCTTTTAAGATAATTATTATGCTTTATCTAAAAAGGAGAATCTTAAATGAATCAATTAAAGTTGTCTTTTGTTATGTTGTTATGGGGAAGTATTGGTGTTTTTACTAGATATATTGATGTTTCACCAATTCTACTAGCATTTTTAAGAGCGCTAATTGCCATTCCAGCGTTATATATTTTTCATAGGATTAACAAAAACCGAAGTACGATTAATATTAAAAAGTTAATTCCTTTTATTATAAGTGGGTTTATTCTGGGATTAGCGTGGGTTTGCTTATTTTCAGCATTTAAAAATACAAGCATTTCTATTGCTCTATTGGTTTATAATATGTGCCCGGTTTATGTTTTGATTTTTGCTCCGATAATTCTAAAAGAACAACTTAGTAAGATGCAGGTAATGACAGTTATAGGGGCTTTCCTAGGTCTTTTAATTATAGTAAGCAGTGCAATTAATGCTAAAGATTTTAATCTAATTGGCTTGGGCTTTGGTATAGCATCGGGGCTGCTATATGCTTCTCTGGTATTAATAAATCGTATGGTGAAAACTGAATTTGATTCCTCAACTATTACACTGATACAAATGGTCTCAGCCGCAATAGTATTATTGCCATTTGTCATTTTACAAGGTCAGTTAATGTATATTAATAAATTGGATTCATTGAGTATTCTATTGATTTTAATTCTGGGCTTTGTACATACTGGAGTGGCGTATCGTTTATATTTTTCTACGTATAAAAAACTATCGGCTGTTACAATTGTTTCCTATAGTTATCTTGAACCAGTATTTGGAATTATCCTCAGTGTTGTTATGCTGGGAGAGCTGATATCAATGAATCAAATAATTGGTGGTGTTTTAATTCTTGGTTCTACTTATTTTGAGAATATGTTAGGAAAAATTAATGGTATCCACAACTAAATTACCATGATTACTGGCAAGGGTATGGTTCCTTAAAGTACTGCCAGCTAAAATTCCGAAATCCGCCTCGACAGTTCCATAACCGACGCTTTTGACGCATCCATCGACAAATGAACCGATTGTCACCATTTTGACCTGTTCATCCCTATGATCCACCATGATGATTACTTCCGCCAATGGCTCTTTACGCCGTTTCTTTGAATGTCTTTCCTTAAATGCCCAAATTCTCCGAAAAGTCAATGACCCCAGACAATCATCCATGGTTTTTATAGCTATCAAATATCTGGAAATAGTTGCTGAAGCTATTTTAAATGTATTCTGTATTTTAAAATTGGCTGCATTAGATAAAGTCAAACATTTGGTATAATTGATCAAGATGACATTAATTCCTGGGTGATTTAAATGTTAATTTCTTATGAGAATCATAATTATAAGCAATTAATAAATTATAAATAATAAAAATATCTATTGAGATTCTTACTCTTGAGGAGGACTAATGTGAAAAGTTTTAAAAAAGTGTTAATTGCCAATAGAGGAGAAATTGCAATCCGTGTCATTAGGGCATGCCATGAATTAGGGATAAGGACTGTTTCCATTTATTCAAAAGAAGATAAATTAGCATTATTTAGAAGCAAGTCGGATGAGTCATATTTAATTGGTATTAATAAAGGCCCGGTTGAAGCCTATTTAAGCATAGAAGAAATAATCAGCCTGGCAATCAAAAAGGGTGTAGATGCGATTCATCCTGGTTATGGATTTTTATCCGAAAATCCTGAATTTGCTAAGAAATGCATTGAATCGGGTATTGAATTTATTGGTCCCACCTCAGAAATGATGGATAAATTAGGTGATAAGATTAAGTCCAAACTTATTGCCCAGAGCATTGATGTACCTACTATTCCAGGAATTGAGAAGCCTATTAAATCGGATAAAGAAGCCATTAAGTTTGCCAAAAAGTGCGGTTACCCGATTATGCTTAAAGCGTCTGCCGGTGGCGGCGGCCGAGGCATGAGAATTGTCAAAAGCGAAGCTGATTTGTTACAAGAATTTCATAGTGCTAAAAATGAAGCCAAAAAAGCATTTGGAATTGATGATATTTTTATTGAGAAATATCTGGAACATCCTAAGCACATTGAGGTTCAAGTCCTGGGGGACAATTATGGAAATATTGTTCATTTGTATGATAGAGATTGCTCTATTCAACGACGTCATCAAAAAGTAATTGAATTTACACCGGCATTGGCAATTTCGGAAGAACAAAGACAGGCTATTTGCTCTGATGCTATCAAAATTGCTAAATCAGTAAATTATAGAAGTGCAGGAACAGTTGAATTCTTACTGGATAGTAAAGGAAATCATTACTTTATAGAAATGAACCCCCGAATTCAAGTTGAACATACGGTAACGGAAATGGTTACCGGCATTGACATTGTACAGAGTCAAATTCTGATTGCTGAAGGTTATAAATTAAATTCCAAGAAAATAGGTATCCCCGGACAGGATACCATTAATTTAAGAGGATACGCCATACAATGTAGAGTTACAACTGAAGATCCGACCAATAGTTTCGCACCTGATACCGGGAAGATTGATGTATATCGGACAGGGTCAGGTTTTGGTATAAGACTTGATGGCGGCAATGGATATACTGGTGCAATAATTAGTCCCTACTATGATAGCTTACTTGTTAAAATAACTTCTTGGTCCAGAAGCTTCGAGGATACAATAAATAAATCGAAACGTGCCATCCGGGAAACTGTTATTGGCGGGGTTAAGACTAATGAAGCATTTTTGCTCAATGTTCTTTCCCATCCTAAATTTATCAAGGGTCAATGTGATACTGGCTTTATAGATTCCACCCCCGAGCTTTTTGATATAACACCCAAAGAAGACCATGAAGCCAATATATTAAAATTTATTGGTGAAAAAGTTGTTAATGAAAGTAAGGGCATCAGGAAGGATTATGATGTACCCAGAATTCCAAAGATTCGAAATACTAATAAACTATCTGGCACCAAACAGATTTTGGATAGTAAGGGGCCGGAAGGTGTTGTTGAATGGATAAAATCTCAAAATAGACTATTAATGACTGATACTACCATGCGGGATGCTCATCAGTCATTAATGGCAACCAGAGTTAGAACTGTTGATATGTTAAGGATTGCAGAAGCGACTGCACATATTGGCAAGGATTTATTTTCTTTGGAGATGTGGGGCGGTGCTACATTTGATGTGGCTTACCGGTTCTTGAAAGAATGTCCCTGGGAAAGACTGACCGAACTTCGTCAGAAGGTTCCTAATATAATGTTTCAAATGTTAATCAGGGGAGCTAATGCTGTTGGGTATACAAATTATCCTGATAATGTGATCAGAGAATTTATCAGAGAATCTGCCAATGCAGGTATTGATATATTTAGAATATTTGATTCCTTAAATTGGCTCAAAGGAATGGAAGTTTCTATTGATGAAACTATAAAGAGGGGGAAAATAGCCGAGGCATGTATTTGCTATACGGGTGATATTTTAGATGATTGCAAAGACAAATATTCACTGAACTATTATATCAAGACCGCTAAAGAAATTGAAAAAATGGGTGCTCATATTCTTGGAATCAAGGATATGTCAGGGCTTTTGAAACCATATGCGGCAGAAAAATTAATTAAAGAATTAAAAAATGAAATATCAATACCAATTCATCTGCATACCCATGATACCAGCGGTAACGGAGTTGCAACTGTACTTATGGCGGCCGAAGCCGGAGTGGATATAGTTGACGTAGCATTTAACAGTATGTCTGGTCTAACCAGTCAGCCGGCTCTGAATTCGGTGGTCGCAGCATTGGAAAACACTAATCGGGCCACCGGTATTAATATGGATGATATTCAGGAAATTGCCGACTATTGGAGTGATATACGACCAATCTACGGCCAATTCGAGTCAGGCCTTAAATCAGGTACAGCTGATGTTTATAAATATGAAATTCCTGGGGGTCAGTATTCAAATTTAAAACCGCAAGTGGATAGTTTCGGACTGGGGCATAAATTTAAAGAAGTTAAGGAAATGTATAAGGCAGTTAATGAAATGCTCGGAGACATAGTAAAAGTTACCCCTTCCTCAAAATTAGTTGGAGATCTGGCTATATTTATGGTCAAGAATGATTTAACTCCAGACAATATAGTGGAAAAGGGTAAAGATCTGGCCTTCCCTGATTCTGCTATAGCCTACTTTGAAGGTATGATGGGCCAACCGGTAGGTGGATTCCCGAAAGAATTGCAAGAAGTAGTGCTGAAGGGGAAAACCCCCATTACTTGTCGGCCGGGGGAATTATTGGAACCAGTCGATTTCGAATACATTCGTAAACTTCTGGAAGATAAATATGGTATTAAAGCGTCAATGAAGGAAGTTTTAAGTTATGCACTGTATCCCAAAGTCTTTGAAGAATATTTAGCATTCAAAAGTGCATATGGGGATTTAAGCAGAATGAATAGCCCGGTATTTTTCGATGGAATAAGCGAAGGGGAAGTCTGCGAAGTTGAAGTAGACGAAGGTAAAATATTCATCGTCAAACTTGTCGCCATTGGAAAAATTGATAAAGAGGGCTTCAGAAAAGTAGATTTTGAGGTTAATGGAAATCAAAGAGAAATCACTTTATTAGACAAGTCCTATAAAAAGGGAGAAGTAATGGCATCGACGTTAATGGCCGACCCAGAAAATAAAAGTGAGATCGGTGCCAGTATTCCAGGAACAGTTACTAAAATACTTGTCAAAAATGGAGACCAAGTAAAGGCCGGGCAAAGCCTGGTTGTAATTGAAGCTATGAAGATGGAATCTCAGATCGTAGCTCCAATAAGCGGCAAAGTTATAAGCGTAACCATAAAAGAAGACCAGCAAGTCAAAAACGGGGAGTTATTAATGAAGATAGAATAGTGCTAATTATTTAGCACGGCATTAATAGTAGCCAATACTTTTTCGTCCTTATAGGGTTTTACTAGGTAGTGTTTGGCCCCGTTTTCCAGTGCCTCAAGCACCATTTTCTTCTGGTCGAGAGCACTTATCATTATTATCTTAGCTGCTGGGTGGCTTTTTAATATAGAAGATAAGGCCTCAACTCCATCCATTACGGGCATAGTAATATCCATTGTTACTAAATCGGGCTTCAATTGCTCAAAGAGCAGACAAGCCTGCTTACCGTTGGTAGCTTGCCCTACAACCGTATGACCGCCTTTAGTTAGAATTAACGCTAAACCTCTGCGTAAAATCGTAGAATCATCGGCAATCAGTATATTGGCCAATTCATTATCAGCTCCTTAGTATATTGATGTTTATATAGGTATAAAAATGGATGTCACTGCAAAATCATCTTTGGCAACAGTGCAGGTAAATATTTGATCATTTGATTGTCTTATACTGGTTTCCCAATTTGATGTTACTATAGGAATACTAATTGTTATAAAGTCAGCTATATCGCCCAATAATTTTAACGAATTGCCTATAATAATATTGGTTGATTCGGCTGCAATTTCTTCCAATACTTCAGTCTCTTCTTCAGGATTTATGTCTACGTTCATAATTAAGGGAGCCAGATTCTTTACTAGATTCTCGTTGTAAGTCATTAAAATGATTCCATCCAATAAACCCCGAACATTAATCATGGCCGTATACCTGTTTAAAACTATACTATCAGTGGTAGTAATGCTGTAATCATCGCTTAATGAAATACCCCTATAGCGGTAAGCTAAATCCTGAATGGTTTTTACGATTGAACTTAGAATCAAGGGTATTGATAATTCGGGCATATCATATGTCTTATAAACGGGCAGGTCAAAAATATATTCGGTACCTATGCCAATTTTTGTTTCCACCTTAATAATGCCGTTTATCTTTTCTGTTTCTTCTTTTACAGCCGATAACCCTACTCCTCTTCCAGAAATAAAAGTAACACTATCACTGGTAGATATAAAATCTTCATATATTAAATTGTTCAGTCTTTCTTCATCAAAAGCAGCAATTTCTGCTTCCGAATACTTTCCTAATGCAATTGCCGTTTCCCTGATTTTATCCATGTCAATACCGGCCCCATCATCAGAGATAATCAGCCTTATGTGATCATTTAGGGGTTCTACCCTGCATTTAATACTACCCATTTCACTCTTTCCCAGCGTAATCCGTTCATCCATATACTCAATCCCATGATCAACCATATTTCTAAATACATGTATTAGGGAACGGGCAAAGGAATGATAGTAATCATTGTCTACGAGTATATCATCACCCTCAATAATAAAAGGATGAATACTTTTGCCCAATCTTTCAGCCAACTGCAAAACATATTCAGGATAACACTTAAGCATTTCTTTAAACGACTTATATCTAAGTTTACGGATATAGGGCAATAACGAAGCATATTCTTTCCGGGGTAGAAATTCAAGCATCTTTTCTTCTATTTCATCTAATCGTTGTTTATCGACTTTAAAGGTATCTTTATTTTTCCAAAACTCTTCTCCCAGAAAGTTAGTGATTATTTTCATATCAGCTTCCAACCATTTTTTCATATCGAACTGTTGCATGGTTTCTCTTAAACTTTTTTCATCCGTTAAACTATTATTATCCCTGACCTGGCCAATCACTGTTTCCATGTTATGCAGCTTCTTAACGATATTTAAAGTGTCAAATTGGCTGAAGTTGCCCTTGAAGGTGTGAATGTTTCTATATACCTCGTTAACTTTTTTGTCAACACTGTAAGCAGCATCTAATATTTCATAGAGTTTGTAATCGGCAAAATCCTTAAAATCTTCAATACATTCAATAAATGTATCATAGTAAACTATGGCCTTAACGAGCATCCTCAGGGTGGTCTTTTCTTCTTCCATTTCAGCTTCCAATAAGCGTCTTTCCGTAATGTCAGTCAGTATAGTAATAAAGTATCCGTTCACTACTCTGTATTCCAGGCTAATACAGCGATTATTAATTTCTGCTTCGGAGGGCAGAAGAGATAAGTACAGATCAATTTTTCCTTTATCCTCCAGTGCCAGGATCTTTATGAATAATGTTTCCAGAAATTCACTTTGTTCATAATCAGGATAAATAAGTTGTGCCAGGCTTTGGTTTTTAGGGCTAAACCCAAAAATTTTACTGCATTCATTGCTATATTCGTTATGTATCAATAGATCGGGTCCAAAGCTTAAAAAGCCTTGACCTACATTATCAAATATATCCTTAATTTGAGTACTTCTATTTTCGAGTGCCAGGTTTGTTCCCAGTAAATCATTACTAATTGCTTCCAATTCTGCGTTTTGTTGTTCCAACTGACGGGTGGGTCTCAAATCTTGAGCTACCAGGACGATTCCTGCTAACTCATCAAAACTATCTTTTATGGCTGAACACGATAATATCACGGGGATATTTACCCCATTCTTGCTCTGGTAATCCAATTCGGCTTTAGCAGTTAATGCGGTTCCGGACTGAATATTTCTGAGTAAATCCGGTATAAAGAGCTTGTTTGCAAATATTGTGCTGGCAGGACGATGCATCAGTTCCTTCGAGGCATATCCCAGCATGTCTTGAATCGGTTGGTTTACTATTGTAATTTGACCTTTAGAGTCTAGCATGACCAGCATATCAGTAATGGATGAAACGATGGCTGTGGTTGCGATCTCCGGGGTTAATATGAGAAAACGGTATTTGCTAATGGCGTACCACATACCGTAAGCCCAAAAAAGCCACATTATTACCGGGATCTTGGGGAAAGATGTTATACCAATTATAGGTAATAATGTTTCACTGCCACATGCAAATAACAAACCCAGGAAACTAAAGACTGATAATATTTTGGCTTGTCCTTTTTCTCTCTTTGAATTGGAATGATAGCCCCAGTAAATTACCAGGGCTATGCTAATTCCTATACATAGCAGGTAGTATATTACATATACCCAGTAAATTGGGGAATCAGTAGCAGCAACATTATCCCATCCGAAATTTTTGTGAACCAGCATTTTTGAGGTTACCCCCACCGTCATGCCTAATACAGTAAAGGCAAGTCCGGGGATATAAATCAAGGAAGTAAGTAAGCTATTATGCAGGGTATGTTTTTTAGTGGTTAAATAAATAGTGAAATGCAGGATTAAGGGAGGACCGATACTCCACCCAAGGGAAGAAAGTCCCAACAGTAACCAGGCCGTTGAATAATTAGCAGCGGAAAACATGAAAGCTATACAAAAGGCCCACCACGCACAAGCCAGACAAAGCAAAAAGAAAATCTGGTTTAAGCGTGCCCGAAAATCAAATTTGAGACCAAAGTACCCCAAATACACATAGACTATTCCTGCTAAGAAGGTAATCTGTGAGACTAGATTCATCTACAGCACAGCCCCTATTCAAAGTGTTTCATGTTAAATATGGATTCCATATGTGTGTAAAACAGATAATTTTATCATGGAATATTACCTATTATACTCCAATTTTTGCTAATAAATAGCAAGGATTTTTATCGTACCCCGTGATATTTAAACTATTACATA
>JBDKUD010000420.1:0-6534 GCA_039679805.1 Syntrophomonas sp.
GTAACACGGCAACCATAATCATCAGCGTAACGTAAAGCCCGTTTGAGGCAATCTAACACCCATAATTTGCTCTGGTGTAATTTATACTCAAGCATAGTATCAGACACCGGAGTGGCGATATGAAGGTCTCTTATCCCACACTGCAGAGAAGCGCGAATATCCCCTAAAAGCAATCGATTCCATGTACTTACCCGGCTGGATAATCCCAAACCGGCAATAGCCTTTATGGCTACTTGTTCATGTTCTCCTAAAGCAGGAATACCGGCCTCAATCTGGTAAACACCCAGGCTGTCAAGTAATCGCGCTATTCTTATCTTGTCCATAATGGAAAATACAACCCCTGCGGCCTGTTCTCCATCTCTTAAAGTCGTATCAACAATGTTCATCATAACAATTCACCTCCATTAAAATTGAAAACACTAATTCTCGAAACCTCTATATTCCATAACAGGAGTGTTATCATTTACAAATTAGCCGTAGAGAAAATAGGAAAAATTGAATAAAGCTTTGTAAAAACAAAAAATCCCCGCATTTCATACGGAGACTCCTTCATCCCATATCTACTTGTTTAATCAATTGTCTTAGAGTATTTTAGTACGATTCCAATAAGAATCGCAAGTACTTAAGCTAAAGTATAGTGTATTCTTTTTTCTCCATTTGCAGGACCTATGTGGCTTATTCGTTAAATATGTCCGGTAAATCGACGATAGCGCAGATTATTACTATATCCTCCCGTTATTGGAATTAGGGAAAAAGTATCAACAAATTGTACTCCTTATACGATAATTAATTCATACACTTTTTTACCTCCATTGGTTAAAATATCCCACTATTACTTAATTATCCGAATAGGATGGCAATACGAGAGATATTAGCCAAAATCACAAGAGATTTACCGCAAGTACCCGAAGGGAGAATACCTATGAAATACTTTATCCTTAATGGCCCCAGCGCTTCAGGCAAAACAGTCTTATTGGATTTACTGCTTCATAATAATGATGATTTTTTGGAGCCAATTATCTCTTTTACCACTCGTCAGCCCCGAGAAGGCGAACGTCAAGGTAAAGATTATTATTTTATATCCAGAACCGAGTACCTGGAAATGCAAAAAGCAAACCAGATTGCAGAACAAATAAAGTACCTGGACTCATACTACGGGATAAGCACTAATGAACTTAAACGAGTTGAGAATACTCGCAAAAACGGCATAGCCATAATGACACTGGAAGGGATACGTAAGTTTAAGCAAAATGTTGGTTATCAAAAAGTAATCAGTATTTTTATTTACCGAGATCTCTCCGAGATTTATAAAACAATCAATGAATTGGGGATAAGTGTCTCCGAGGCCGAAAAACGTATAGGAATGGCGAAATATGATATGCATGACATAACTACTTGTGACTACGTGGTCTACAACATTTCTTCGCTGGCTGATGCTAATAAGCAGTTGATAAGTATTATTAAAAAGGAAATTAACTCCCAGCCCTTGGAGAAAGAGATAAAGCCAGGACAGAAATACAGACATTTCAGCGGAGAGGTTTTTGAAATCGTAACTGATCTGGCAGAGCACACTGAAACTATGAGTCCCATGGTTATCTACCGCAGTATGAAAACAGGACAGCTTTATGCCCGACCCTACGAACTGTTCTGCGGCAAAAAAGAATGGCCGCCCTCCCATGGTAGTATTGTCAATCGCTTTGAACTGATTTGAAAAACATCCACCCTATTGGCGATAACCATCGGGATGGGTGCTATGCCAGAACCAGGCACTTGCAAGTATGGTTTCAAGATTGCTATATTTCGGCTCCCAGCCCATCATACCTTTTATAAGTGTACTATCAGCCACCAGGATGGGCGGGTCTCCTGCTCGGCGCTCTTCGTATTTCACTGCCAGTGTATGCCCGGTAATTTTTTCGGATGCTTTGATAATTTCCATTACTGAAGCCCCGTTTCCGGTACCCACATTAAAAGCCCGGCCCGGCATTCCGTTTTCCAGGGCATTAAGCGCCAGAATATGCGCATTAGCCAAATCGATAACATGTACATAATCGCGTATACAGGTACCATCTGGTGTAGCATAGTCAGTCCCGAATACGGAAAGGTTTTCCTGCCGTCCCAATGTAGTTTGCATAACCAATGGAATAAGGTGCGTCTCATTTTTATGATCTTCGCCCAAGCTACCGTCAATTGATGCCCCTGCCGCATTGAAATAACGAAGTGTTGCCCATCCCAGTCCATGTACCTTTCCCATCCACTCCAGATATTCTTCAATCATTCGTTTGGATGCACCGTAAGGATTGATAGGAGCCAGCCTTGTTTCCTCAGGAATGTGGATGTTGGGCGGAATCCCATATACGGCAGCACTGGATGAAAATACAACGTGTTTCACTCCCGTTTTCATAATCGTTTCTAAAAACACAAATGACTTGACCGTATTTTCATAAAAATATAGTTCCGGGTGAGCAAATGATTCTCCCACCAAACTTTTAGCGGCGAAATGGATAACCGATTGAATCAGATGTTCCTTAATTATGTGTTGCACAAGCGCGGTATCAGCAATGTCACCCTGGTAAAAATGTTCTGTTTGCACCGCCTCCCGGTGGCCGGTACTTAAATTGTCCAGTACGACAACCGAAGCTCCCGTTCTTATTAAATCCTGAACCGTATGGCTGCCGATATAACCTGCGCCACCTGTAACTAATATAGGTTTACTGAATTTTATATTTCCCATTGAATTATCATCCTTTGTTAATTAAAATGCCATATGTTTATGAGTGATTAAGCCTTTTCAGAATAGGCAGGTATCATTTTTTCTTAACTGCAATATTATAAAGTATCGCCCTTTAGAGACTGGTTTTCGGTAAAAACCCAGACACGATTACCGATATAATTAACAGTGATTCCGCCTGCTGTGGCTGCAATTTTGCTGATCCAAAGATTTACATAATATGAGTCATGTAAGATGTAAATCAGTCCGGATGTTATCAGTAGGGAAAGCCCGTTCACAGTAATAAACTTTACGACCTCTGGAATATTAGTTTTTCCGGTAACCCTGAAGGTCCACTTACGATTAAAAATAAAACTGTTAAGTACACCGATGGAATATGAAATTACCTGGGCCAGCAAATACGGTGCCCCGCCTAAGTTAAGGATAAAAAAGGCGGCAAAGTCTACGGCCGTATTCCCTACACCCACAGTGCAAAAACGCATAAACTGGAAAAGCTTTTGTTTATCGCAGCGCATGCCAAATCACCTCTTTCGGCCTGGCATTTTCAACTTCATCCTGATTGCGAAGAATATATAGCGGCCGATTTTTGGTTTCGTCGTAAATTCTGCCCACATACTCTCCAAGGACTCCCAAAATAATAAGAATTACGCCATTCAAAAGCAGCAAGCAAGCCATAAGAGAAGCCCATCCCGCAACTGTACTGCTGGTAAATAGTCTTTGGACTAGAGAGATAAGCAGATAAACAAAACTGCCGAAGGAAATTACAAAGCCTAGATAAGTAGCTAACTTCAATGGTTTATAGGAAAAGGATGTAATGCCATCCATCGAAAGACGTAGCATTTTCTTAAGGGGGTATTTTGTTTCACCGGCAAAACGCTCCTCCCGAATATACTCGACGGCAGTTTGGCGAAAGCCTACCCAACTGACCAGTCCACGAACAAAGCGGTTTTTTTCCCTGATGCTTTGCATAACATTACATACCTTCCGGTCTATCAAGCGAAAATCTCCGGTATCAAGCGGGATGTCTACTTCGGTTAACGCTCTTAATGTTAGGTAAAACATGGAAGCGGTTATCTTTTTAAACAGCGTCTAACCTTATCGTTGGGCACTATTGGCGTAGACTACTTCAAAGCCCTACAGCCATTTTTCAATCATTTGCGGGATCAGCTCGGGCGGGTCCTGCAAATCGGCGTCAATAATTACCATAGCTTCCCCGCGAGCATAATCCATGCCCGCGGTTATTGCTATTTGGTGTCCGAAATTTCGAGAGAAATCAAGCAGCCGTACGCAACTATCCAACTGGGAGAGTCCCTGGATTATATCTGGCGTCCGATCCTTACTGCCATCATTGACAAACAATAATTCATAAGGTTCTCCAACAGACTCCATAACCTGTGTCAGTCGAATATAAGTTTCATTTATAACAGCTTCTTCGTTAAAAACCGGAATAATAATTGTATAGCGAACGTTATTTTTCATCACGTCTCCTCCTTATAACGGTGCATTATTTGCCGCGTTATCTGTTTCGGTATCATAGCTTTGATTGATCTATCAGATATAAAGTATTGGATTCACCTCTACCCAATTGACCACCCTGAGAAGCAGTCGACTGCCATTCACTCTGAGGAACTTCGGTACTATGCGTGCGTACCCAATTTAGAACTTCACTGCTGCCGCCCCGGCCGCCTCCGATTCCCGAAGAAATTAAGAAATATTTAACTTCTTTGTTCTTAACCATTTTTTCTATTTTACTGACGGTGAGAACCTGATCGGTACCCGAGAACCCACCCATTGCCATAACAGCTTTACCGGTTTTTATAATATATGGCCCGGCCGTATTGGCGTCAGTAGTTGCAAAGAGGTACTTTTCACCGGTGTTATTCTTAGTTAAATAAGAAATTAGTTTATCACTTGAATCAGAAGATTCAGATTTCATGTTACTCACCATACCCTGTCTTTGACCCATTTGATTTTGCGAAGGTCCAGCCGCAGGCATTACATTATTATCGCCATATATCAGCGGAGTTGCCGCCCAATATAATGGCCCTGCCAGTAAGACCAGCATTCCAGCTATCATGGCCCAAGAAGTGAGTTTTTCTTTTTTAGATGCCATGATCAACAATACTGTTATAACAGTGCCTGCAGACCCTATGCCTATCGACCATCCTATGCCAATTTGTGATTGGTAAGGCTGCAGAATAAATAGTTCAAATGCTGTAGTAGCAAAAAGGGCGGCGGGCAAGAGCCACGTTTTCCATCCTTCCCGGCTGCGGTATAGGTTCCATAACTCTACCCAACCTGCACCAGCCAATGCTGCTATCGGTGGGGCGAGCATAATAAGGTAATATTGATGGAAGAACCCAGCTACGCTGAAAAACGCTGCTGCTGGGATTAACCAGGCCAGCCAAAACAGGGTTTCCTTTTCTTTGTCAGTAAGCGGTTTTCTTCTGCGAATTCCAGCCAGTAAAGCCACACAGGCGAATCCTACCAGAGGTAACAGCCAGCTCGCCTGTCCGGAAAGTTCGCTTTGGAACAGACGCAATGGGCCTGCTTGGCCGGTATTAAACATACCGTTGCTTCCCCGCCCCTGAGTCCCCTTAAAGTATCCATCAGGTCTTTGTCCAGGGCCGCCATCATCATTGTGGTTAAACCCTTGTGGCGGCGCACCATTAGGAGTAGCACCATTGGGAGCAGAACCACTGGGCGGAGCACCCTGCGGCCTATATCCATTCTGACCAGAACTCCCTGGAGTGAAGCCTTCCGGGATTGTTCCATTCCCATCATCCATTTGCACCTGAGTCTGGTTCGGCATAGCTCCATCATTTTTACCCATGCCTCCACCTTGATTTCCCGTAAGCCTGGATATCCCGTTATAACCCAGGGCAAGTTCCAATACCGAGTTGGTTTTGCTGCCTCCTATATAGGGCCTGCTATCCTGTGGAATCGAATCAACTATGACCGCCCAGGATAGAGATACCGAAACCAAAACAACAGTCGCTGCTGCCAGAATGGCCAGTTTCTTTTTCCACGCGCATTTAAATGCCAGCAGGTAAAATAGGTAAAAAGCCGGTACCACCATATAGGCCTGAAGCATCTTCTCGTTAAAGCCTACACCTATCATTGCAAACGCTCCCAGGACCCAAGACAGCTTCTGATTTCGCATCGCTTTAAATAGCATCCAAGCAGCCAGTAGCAGTGTAAATACTAATAAACTATCAATGTTATTGGTTCGGCTTACGGCTGCGGCAACTGGGGTACAGGCTATTATCAAACTTGCAAACCTGGCTGCTGTTAGGCCGAAAGATGGCTTCACCAGTTTATACAAAAGCAATACCGAACCAACCCCGGCCAAAGCCTGCGGCAGTATTACACTCCATCCATGCACCCCGAAGATATAAGCAAATAAGGTTTGAACCCAGAATGTAACCGGCGGTTTATCGATTGTAATGTATCCGCCCGGATCAAAAGAATTAAAGAAAAAGTTATGCCAGCTTTGCAGCATACTGGTTACTGCTGCCGTATAATAGGTATTGCCAGTTAAGTTATTCCAAATGTTATAAGTATTTAAGAAAGCGGCTAATAAGGCAATACCAAGCAGAAATAAATCGAAACGCGGTTTTTGTTTCGGTTGCATGGATATGTTTCCCCCTTTATTTATTTTGAAAATTTATGTTGTTATAATCAGCTTCAAATTGTCAGAGCTTTTGTTTTAACTAGGATACCCTTCATAGCTGAATTGTCCCTTAACAGTAACTTAACTTTGATTGAGTAATAGCTGAATAAATGCTGAAAATGCTGGTGAATGT
>JBDKUD010000047.1:0-6723 GCA_039679805.1 Syntrophomonas sp.
GTAAAATTAGAGAAAAAGTTGAGGAGGATTCTAAAAACCCGAAATATATCAAGACTGTCCGCGGATTAGGTTATAAATTCGAGGAGGGCAATGATGTTTAGCTCTTTTCGAACCAGGCTAACCGGAACATATCTTGTGTTGATTATTGTTATTATGGTTACCTTCGGAATAGTGCTATTTAATACAGTGAAAGAATACTACATGAAAAACGTAGAATCTAATTTGATCTATGAAGCACGGTTGGTATCAGAAATAATTAGACAAAACGATCAACAGCAATTAGGTGGTCCGCATTTTCAAGAGATCTGTAAAACAGCCGGGAAGGATACTGATACAAGAGTAACCATCATTGAACGGTTAGGTAAGGTGCTGGGTGATTCGGAATTTGACCCGGCCAAGTTAGGTCCCCATAATAGTAGGCCTGAAGTCTATAAGGCTTTAAATGGGCAAGTGGGGATTGAAATAAGATACAGTGAAACTGCAAAGACCAAAATGATATACGTGGCAATGCCATTTACCAGTAAGAGTGTAAATGGAGTGGTGCGAATGTCTAAACCCCTGATTGAAGCCGAGAAACTATATAACCACATTTGGATGGTATTATTAATAACTATTATAGCTATTGGTATTGTCGCTGTTTTAATAAGTCTGGTTATGGCTTCTAGATTTTCGCGGCCAATAAAAGATATTACTGAAGCAGTGAAGGATATGGCTCGGGGTAACCTTAGACGCCGGATATCATACAATGGTAAAGATGAATTTGGCATTCTAACAAATGCATTTAATGATATGGCTAAATACCTGGATGAAAATATAAATGAAATATCAGGGGTTAAAAATCGCTTGGAGGCATTACTTTATAATACCGTTAATGGGATTATAATGATTGATACCTATGCCAGAATAACCTATGCTAATCCGGCTGCTAATTCGCTATTAGGAAAGAATACAAATATTATCGGCAGAAAACATGTTGAAGCTATCAATAATTATGAACTGCTGGAAATAATAGACCTGGTCAGGAAACAACTACAGTCTGAACACCGGGAAATTGTTATGCATTCACTGGGGGGAAAAACTGTTGATGTAAATGTTGTTCCCATTTTGAATAATAGTATAGATTTTCAGGGGGTCCTGGTGGTACTAAATGATATTACCAGTATTAAAAAGCTGGAACAGATACGTAAAGACTTTGTCGCCAATGTTTCTCATGAACTAAAAACCCCCGTTGCAGCAATAAGTGGATTTGCTGAAACTTTGGTGGAAGAAGAGGGAGAAAACCCGGAAACGGTTAAAGAATTCTCGCAAATAATTTTTGATGAATCGCAACGACTGTCACGATTGGTGAACCGATTACTGGAGCTTTCCCGTCTGGAATCAGATAGCCGGGAATTGCATATCGAACAGGTAAACATTAATCAGTTAATTCAGGATACGATAAACATGATGCAAAAAAGAAATGATTGTCAGGATAAAATTATTGACTTCAAAAAGGCTGATAGCCCGGTAATGATTAATGGCGACGCAGATGTAATAGCCCAGGTATTGATAAATCTGTTGGATAATGCTATCAAGTACGGTCCTGATGGTGACCATATAGTTGTAAGTGTGGCGGAACAGGACGATGAAATTAAAATAAGTGTTGAGGACCATGGTGCTGGAATTCCCGAAAATGAGACAGAACGCGTTTTTGAAAGATTCTACCGGGTAGATAAAGCCCGTTCCCGTAAAACTGGAGGGACAGGACTGGGTCTGGCGATTGCCAAACATCTGGTTGAAAATCATGGTGGACAAATTCGAGTTGATAGCCTATCCGGAAATAGGACCATATTCAGTTTTACAATACCGAATAAAAAATAATACAGCTTTAAAATTACATTAAATAAAACCTCGTTCAACTTTGATAAGAACGAGGTTTTATATTAATTACATATGACAAGAACTTTTGAAAATAGTTGTGTGACGATTTAACTAGTTTTACATCGTAAAAATTGAACGGGCTAATGGACATCTAAGCGGTTCCTATTGGCGGATGATTGTGCTCTTTATCAACTGTAACTTTATCCTCCATTGTGGCTATAACTGGATCTTCGGGTGCTTCCGCTTTCATTACCTCTTGAAATTGTTTTTCCACACTTGTAGATGCCTGTTTAAAATCTCTTACAGCCTTTCCCATTCCTTTGGCTACCTCGGGTAGCTTACCTGGTCCAAAGATAACCAACGCGATGAATAAAATTAATACCAGTTCCCAAGGTCCAATGTTACCCAATCCTAACACCTCCAAATATATTTAATTTCATTCTGGGAAATCCAGCTTAATCAAGGGCAATTTTTTCTCATTAATGATTTTACAACAAAGTATTTCCAGAGCACGAAGCGTGTTTAACGGAGCGCCATCTTCTCCGCCGGCATCGTGCAGCAGTATTATTGAACCAGCTTTGGTTTTCTTCAGAATACGTTCTGTTATTTGTTTCGGTGTGCGTCTGACCTGCCAATCGTGACCCTCAGCATTCCATAGGACAGCTGTTTTCTTGCGGACTTTTATCCAGATCCAGGTAACTAAATTAAAGGTTCCCCATGGTGGCCGTACATACGATATATTCTTACCGGTTATTCTTTCCAGTATAGCTAAACCTTCCTCCCACTCCCGCCATGTTCTCCATGGTGATATAAACCAGGCGTAGCGATGGTGTTGTGAATGAAGACCAATTTGATGCCCTCTGTTTAAAATTAACCTGATTAATTCAGGATGGCAGGCTGCATTCTCGCCGACCACAAAAAATGTAGCAGGTATATTATAACGGGCCAAGATGTCAAGTATTTGCGGAGTAATCTCAGGATTGGGCCCGTCATCAAATGTAATTGCCACTCCCGAACTATATTGGCGTTTGTGAGTCCCGATTCCCATGTAGTGTAATAGTAAATCAGGAATTATAGTATATATCGCTATTACAACTATTATTAATATGAATCCTGTGTAGATCCAGTTCATAACTTTTCTCTCATCCTTCTGTTACATCAGTTTCCATTATTGACATTTACCAGCTGATCTATATCGTTAATAGTATAAAAAATAGCCATTGCTGCCATTATAAATGAACTTATAAAGAATGGTGCCCCATGACCCCAACCTTCCCACACCTTACCCCCAATATAAGAACCTGCAGCCATTCCTAATCCTTCGAGGGTCATAAAAATAGCCCACATTGTGCCTCGTTTATCCGGGGAAACAACTCGTCCCAACACTCCATTCCAGGATGGAAGAATTAATGCATAGGCAATACCTATAAAAGACCCGGATATTAACGCATAAACGGCGACTTTTTGTAAGGGTAAAATTATTAATCCTATGGCAGCCAATAAAAGCCCAGCGTTCAGCGGTATTTTATAACCCCATCGATCAGTTAGTTTGCCTGCTGGAATTAATAATACCACTGTAAAAATACCACCTCCCACCAAAAATAGATTAAATTGCTCGGTACTTAGTCCAAACACCATACGTGCATAAACAGCTATAATTGGCCCCAGAATACCTAAAGCCATAGTTTGCATGACCATTCCCGGGTAAATTATCTTCAGGGAGAATGCTTCATGCAATAGCTCCTTTAGCGAATTCGAAGGTGAAATCACTTTAAAAACAACCGGCGGAAAATCTCCTATTATGGCAAAAAATAATGCTATTAGCAATTCCGCCAGGAGAATCGAAAATGCAAGCCGGTATGAATGCCCAATTATGAAGTTAATCATAACAGGTCCCAGACCGCCGCCGATCAACCACGCCATAAATACGGTACTTAATGCTTCTCCCATCTGGGCTGCTGGCATCCTCGATGAGATTGTGGCTACTACTACTGGCCACACCGGAGTAAACCCCAGTCCGAATAATCCTGCTCCCAGAAAAAATAAAGCTATATTCCAATGTGCATACATAATGTAAACTCCAGAACCTAATAAAGATATTCCGGCCATAAGTAACCATTTACCGCCAAAACGATCATTTAACCAGCCAGCTGGTATGCGGAAAAGATTATCCAGCAAGTATTGCAGGGAAATGGCAGTTCCGATTATCTCCAGACTGTAGCCAGCTGCATATTGACCGTACATAGGCAACAAGCTTAAGACTAATGCTCCCCGGACGAATTCAGCCAAACCTAAAACTACTAATGGAGGCACTTAATCACCCCAGCTTTACTGCTTCTTTATTTTTGTTTACCAACTCCAACATATATGTTACAGCTTGTTCCGAGGCTCGTCCTGGTATGGCCAGCGAAGCGGCTTGACGCATTTTTGCCAACTCTTCAGGGTGCGCTAAAAGATTATTAACGGTATATATCAAATCTTTTAGATTATTTGCTGATTTTCCGGCTCCGGTTCTGCAAAGGAACTTAGTATTTTCTTCTTCTTGTCCGGGAATAGGTTTAAAAATTACCAGTGGTAACTGTTTAGTCAGAGCTTCAGAAGTAATTAGACCGCCGGCTTTGGTAATAATTATATCTGCGGCGGACATTAATTCCTCAACATTATTGACATATCCAAAACGAAGCATTGGATTTGCAGAGTTATTTACAATATCATTTAGTGCATGGTATTCTTTTCTATTACGACCACACACTATTATTGATTGTGAAGGAATCGGAAGATTCACAATTTCTCTGCACAATTTTTTAAAGTCACTCAGAACTCCATAAGCTCCAGCCATGATGAGAATTGTAGGGAGATCAGGGACTAAGCCCAATCTGGCTCTAATCTCCCCTTGATCTAATTTAGATTCAAATTTTGGATTTACAGGTATGCCAGTTACCTTTATACATCGGGGGTCAAATCCCCTGGAAACAAGTCGGTTAAAAATATCTTGGTAGCCTGCAATATATAAATCTACACCCTTATGAATCCATTGACTGTGAACAGTATAATCCGTTATTACAGTTACCAGCGGAACATTTAAAATTTTTCGCAGCCTTAATTGTGCCAATACACCTGCAACTGTTGGGTAAGTACAGATAATAAGATCTGGTTGAATAGATTGCACATATTTAAGAAAGTCTGATCTGCCCATATTATTTAACAAACTTTGCAGCTTGGAATCAGGCGAAATCTTAGCAGTATCGTAATAAAATTTTCCCCATAATCTGGGTGTATGTTTTATCATTCCTAAATAAGTACTCCTAATAATCGTATTAAATCTTCGGTTTAGCAATATCCCCCAATCCAGGTGAGTTATTTCGGCAGTTGGACGCTGCCTATGAATTTCTTCAATTATAGCTTCGGCTGCGCGAACATGCCCCGCGCCGAAGCTGGCGGAGAATACTAACACTCGCAAATTATTCATAAATTTATGACCTCCTATAACATTGTATATATGCTTATAATGTGTGTTATCTCGCTCGAAAATAAATTTAAAACGGAAAATATTAAATTACTGTTATCAACAAATGGTCTCAGTTTTATAGATACAAAAATAAATGAAAAGTTCGCTGTAGTTTTTAGAAAATTTATTTTAATAAATTCGAACCTTTTTTATGAGATTGACTCTTACTTTATAGATAAATGTATCTTTGTTTCATTACCACTGGGTATCGGGAAAATGTCATTTCCACACTTTATCGTGTATTCATTTGCCGGGAGTATACCCTGGACATTTGCATTTGTTAGTGCAGGGAAGAAGTTAGGAGAAAACTGGGGTATTATAAAAGTATATGGTGATACTGTAAATGTTGTAATTGCATCAATCTTAGTGTTATTGGTATGTATTTAAATTTACAGGGATATCAAGAGTCCCTTATAACTTGGGAGGAGGGATCGCCCGTTTGATAGATGTAATACTAATTAATCAGGTAAAAGCGGGTGATCGGGCAGCTTTTGAAAGGCTTGTTGAAAATACCCGGCAAACCGGGTTAAACATCGCCTATGGAATCTTACATGACCGTTCTGATGCCGAGGAAGTATTGCAGGAGGCTTATTTACAAATCTATCTTAATATACAAAAGTTGAAATCGGCAGAAGCTTTTCGAAGTTGGTTTGGTAAAATCATTACTCATTTAGCCTTCCGACGATCCAAGCTTAACGGACGATTTAAACAAATTCCGCTGGATGAGGTAACTGAAATTGAGAGCACTTTTATTGACAGCCCGGAAGAATTTACGCTGAAGCAGGAAGAAAGGGATATATTGTTTAAGATATTAGAAACATTACCTGATGAATACCGGGCAGCTCTTATTTTACGGGAATGGGAAGGCTATTCCTACCGCGAGATCAGTGAGGTTCTGGACATTCCTCTGGGGACGGTAAAGTCCCGTATATTTTCAGCCCGAGGGATGCTGCTTAAAAAACTAAAGAGAGGAGGCCTATGAGATGGCCGAATTTAATTGTTGTGAGGAGAATCTATCTGCTTATATAGATAACGAACTTTCAGAAGATGAGGCCAGAATGGTTGAGATGCATCTGCAAACTTGTTTCAGATGTAATAAAGCAATACATGAGATGGCCTTGCTTTCAGAGGCAGTTGGAGAGTTGAACCGACCAGCCATGGACCCATTATTAACGATGCGTATATTGAACCACTTGGGGATTAAAGATGCATAAGCTGAAGTTCCGATGACTGGATTGTTTGAATCATGGGGAATACTTAGCCTTAGCCTGGCTGCTATGAGTATAATGCTACTTATGCTTTATGTTATGCTTTCTTAAGACTAATGTACACTATTTATAACAAAATTGTGCTAT
>JBDKUD010000169.1:0-10971 GCA_039679805.1 Syntrophomonas sp.
TACATGGTAATAAAAAATATTGACTTCGGTAACAACTTGGAAATTTCCGGTTCCTTAAAGATTGGCGATAAAATTACTGATACCAAGGAGAATCCTGTAATCAGTTCAGTGGGTCCTGAAAGAAAACGTGAAATCATAAGACACAACCGACAATTTGTTTATCGACTGTTATGCCAGCACCTGGGTCGTAACATTAATAGTTACGGAGTTCTTACCGGGGTTCGGCCGGTCAAACTGGTACATCAGTTAATGGATAAAGGGCTGGACATTAACGCAGTTCAGGAGAAACTTATAAACGAGTATCTCTTAAGCAGTGAAAAAGCAGAACTTTTAACAACGGTGGCTCTTACTGACCGTCCGTTTCTACTGGCTCCCAGTGAGGCTCGAAAGAAAATTAGCTTATATATTGGTATTCCTTTTTGCCCCAGCCGTTGTTATTACTGTTCTTTTCCCGGAGCGGTGCTAATTAATTACGAACGCGATATAGTACCGTTTATTTCTGCACTGGAGAAGGAAATAATAGCAATTGGCGACTATATTAATGATAATGGGATGGTTGTACAGTCCATTTACCTGGGGGGAGGAACGCCTACTGTTCTTAACGAGTCTGATTTGGAAAAAGTTTTTAACCTGTTGCAAGCCAGCTATGTTTCACGTGAAACATTGGAGCTAACCGTCGAAGCAGGAAGGCCTGACACGCTCAGTAGGTCCAAGTTAAGACTGCTTAAACAGGCAGGCGTTTCTAGGTTATGCATTAACCCCCAGACTATGAATAATACTACTTTGCAATTAATTGGCCGGAACCATGACTGCGAGGCAGTTGTTAGAGCTTTCGGCTGGGCCCGGGAGGCGGGGATAAGACTAATAAATATGGATATAATCACTGGATTGCCAGGAGAAACTATGAGCCATTATGAATATACTGCTGATCAAATCCTAAGGCTGCAGCCTGATAATATAACAGTGCATACCCTGGCAGTAAAGCGGGGCTCAACCCTGGCTGAACTGGAGACCAAAAGTAATACCTTGGAAAAAGCAGGAGAGATTACGAGAGGGGTAAACTTTTTTAACCAGGCTTTTACCCAGCATGGCTTTCAGCCTTATTATCTATATAGGCAAAAATATATGCGCTCCAGTATGGAGAATACCGGGTACTCTCTTCCGGGAAAATTTTGTTTCTATAATATGCAAATGATAGAGGAAAGACAAACTATTATCGGAATGGGGGCAGGGGCCGGCAGCAAATTTGTAAACCCTTCAAATTGGAGCTTAACCCCATTTTATAATCCCAAAAACCCGGTGGTATACCATGAAACAGTAGACAGGCTGATAAGCCGTAAAGTTGACAACCTCAGGGCCTTAAATTAGAATTATCCAAGAAATATATTATACGGAGGAAGGATTAATGCAAATTAAAGCTCCCCGGGGTACGTATGATATTTTGCCTGTTGATTCCTATAAATGGCAGGTAATAGAAAAAACTATGCGGGAAACTGCTGAGTTTTTTGGTTATCAGGAGATCAGAACACCAATTTTTGAGCATACCGAGTTGTTTGAACGTGGTGTAGGTGAAACAACTGATATTGTTAGCAAGGAGATGTATACCTTTACCGACAAAGGTGATCGCAGCCTTACTCTGCGGCCGGAAGGAACCGCTTCTTGTGTGCGTACCTTAATTGAACATAAATTATTTGGCGGGTTAATGCCCATTAAGTGGTATTATACCGGGCCTATGTTTCGCTATGACCGTCCCCAGGCTGGAAGGTACAGACAATTTCATCAGTTCGGCATAGAAGCTTTTGGCAGTAACAGCCCCTTTTTGGATGCAGAAATAATAATGTTAATGGTAGAAATTTTGAAAAAGCTGGGACTGAACAACTATGAGCTGCATATTAATTCGGTTGGATGCCCGAAATGCCGGGAGGTATACCGAAAGAAACTGATAGAATACATAACCCCGGTAAAGGAACAGCTTTGTGAAGATTGCCAGGTTCGGTACCGGCAAAATCCATTGCGGGTTCTGGATTGTAAAGTAAAGACCTGCCAGGCTGCTATTGCCGGTTGCCCTTCCATAAATGATAACCTTTGCAGTGATTGTCAGACTCATTATACCCAGGTTAAAGATACCTTGGAGGATAATGGTATAAATTATTTACATGATGATAATCTGGTACGGGGTCTTGATTATTATACTAATACTGCCTTTGAAGTCCATATTCCCGGGATTGGTGCCCAGAGCGCTGTGGGTGGCGGAGGCAGGTATAATGGGTTGGTCAAGGAATGCGGAGGCCCGGATTTACCCGGTATTGGATTTGCTCTGGGTATGGAAAGGTTATTACTGGCCATAGATACATTAACTAATACCGTTAATAAACCCAACGAAACTGACGTTTTTATAGTTACTATGGATAATGCTTTTGAAACCCACGCTATAAGAATTCTGCAAAAAATGAGACAGGCTAATATTAAAGCGGAGAAGGATTATAACGGGCGCAGTTCTAAAGCCCAGATGAAATATGCGGATAAATTAGGAGCTAACCTGGTAGTTCTTATTGGCGAGGAAGAAATAAACCAGGGATATTTTACGGTTAGAAATATGAAAACCAAAGAACAAATACCGGTGCCAAGCTCAGATCTAGTCAATACAATAAAGAACATTTTACTGTAGGGGGATATATTAATGAAAAGGACACATAATGCCACAGATTTGGATACTTCCTTTATAGGACAGGAAGTAGTAGTTAATGGGTGGGTTAATACCAGGAGAGATCATGGTGGCCTCATTTTTATAGATTTACGGGATCGTTCCGGTCTTATCCAGATTGTGTTTAGCCCGGAACTTAATAAAGAAGCATTTCATTGTGCAGAGCAGATTCGCAGTGAATATGTGATTGCAGTAAAAGGTAAAGTCTCGGCCCGACCTGAAGAGACTGAAAACCCAAATTTAAAAACCGGGAAAATAGAAATATATGTAGAGACAATTGAGGTTTTAAGTACCGCCAAGACACCACCTTTTTATATAGAAGACGGTATTGATGTAGACGAAATTTTAAGATTGCGTTATCGTTATCTGGACTTACGTCGTCCGGAGATGAAAGAAAATCTGATGCTCAGGCACCGGGTTATACACTCTATGCGGGAATACCTTGACCGGCAGGCATTTGTAGAGATTGAAACACCTATTTTAATGAAGAGTACTCCCGAAGGTGCCAGAGATTATCTGGTCCCCAGCCGTTTACATCCGGGCGAATTCTTTGCTCTGCCCCAATCACCTCAGACTTATAAACAGTTATTGATGGTAGCTGGTATGGAAAAATACTACCAGGTGGCCAGATGTTTTAGAGATGAAGATTTAAGGGCTGACCGCCAACCTGAATTTACCCAGTTGGATATGGAGATGTCTTTTATTGATGAAGAAGACATTTTTACTTTGATTGAAGGATTAATGAAACAGATATTTCTTGAAGGATTAGGCCGGGAATTAACTATTCCATTTCCCAGAATGAGCTATGGTGAAGCCATGCTGAAATATGGCAGTGATAAACCTGATTTGCGTTTTGGTTGGGAAATAGTTGATCTGACTGAACTGGTCAAAGATGTAGATTTTAAAGTATTCTCCAGTGCAATTGCTGCCGGTGGTGTTGTCAGAGGACTTAATGCCAGAACCTGTGGTTCTTTCTCGCGCAAAGAAATTGATGACTTGACCAAAATGGCGGTTCAAAATGGTGCCAAAGGAATGGCCTACATTATTGTAACTGAAAACGAAGCTAAATCCCCCATCTCCAAGTTCTTTAGTGAAGATAAAATGAATGAGCTTCTTAAGGCTCTAGATGCTCAACCTGGAGATTTATTACTCTTTGGTGCTGATCAACCTGAAGTGGTGGCACGGGTACTGGGAGCATTAAGATTAGAACTGGGTCATAGATTAAATCTTATTAATGAAGATGAGCTTAATTTTACCTGGTTAGTTGATTTTCCGCTATTTGAATATGACGATGAAGAAAAACGATTGAAAGCTGTTCATCACATGTTTACATCACCAAAAATCGAAGATCTGGAGCTTCTCGATACGAACCCTGCCAAGGTTAAAGCTCGTGCCTACGACCTGATTCTAAACGGAACTGAAATTGGCGGCGGCAGTATAAGAATTCATAGAAGGGACTGGCAGGAGAAAATATTCTCACTCATTGGGTTGAGTATGGAAGAGGCTCGTGAAAAGTTTGGCTACATGCTGGAAGCCTTTGAATATGGAACACCACCTCATGGAGGAATAGCTTTTGGAATTGACCGTTTAATTATGATAATGGCCAAAAGAAACAGCATCAGAGATGTAATTGCTTTTCCTAAGACTCAAAGTACGTCATGCCCGATGACTCAGGCTCCTTCAAGGGTTGAACCCAAGCAATTAAGGGAGCTTTCCATAAAGTTACGGGAAGTTTAAAATAACCGTAAAGGGATAATGTGGAAAATACGCTTGCTTGAAGAAAGAGTACGAATATGGTATCATTCAATCAAGCCAAGGAATATTTTTGAAACAAAAAGTCCTGCTGTGTACGTGAATAAGCCGTTAAGTTTTTGCCAACACCAAAACTTAGGGAGCTCGGACTCCAGGTAGGGTATGTAAGCCCTTAAATGGGACACATTGAACTAATTGGGAGGGCACCCACCTGCTCTGCAGGTTTAAACTACGGCGTCACGGCTCGGCGGGGCTTTTTTCTGTATTAAATAGCAGCAACAAGTAGGAATAATATAACCAGAATAGAATAGATTCATATGGTAATATAATTTGAAACACGTGATTGGTAGCAACTAAAAAATATAAGGAGGTATTTATGGCAAAGCAGATTTCGATATTTCTGGAGAACAAAGCTGGACGGTTATCGCACGTTACCCGGGTTTTAGGAGAATCAGGTATTAATATTCGAGCGTTTTCCATTGCGGATACCTCAGATTTTGGAATTCTTCGTATAATAGTAAATGACCCTGCCAAGGCTTATACGATACTTAAAGAAGCCGGTTTTACGGTAAGTGAAACTGAAGTAGTCGCAGTACAGGTTCCTGATTCCCCAGGTGGTCTGGCAACTGTTCTGGAGCAAATGACAACAGAGGATTTAAACATTGAATATATGTATGCCTTCCTGGGAACATCAGGAAGTGATGCCTTGGTAATTATTAAAGTTGAAGATACACAGAAAGCCTGTAAAACCTTTCAGGAAAAGGACATAAAGTTTATAGATGAAAAACAATTATATCAGTTATAACGTATTTCCATATAACCCATACAGTAACAACATTAAAAATGTAATACTGTGCGGGTTATTTAGTATCCTCCCGATATTAAAGCACTTTTATTCTCGACACATCATTCCAACCATCCTATTTTCTATTAATTAAGCCACGGTGAAAAATCTTCTTTCAAACGGAATTTAATATTACCAATGAGCCATAATATGGATAATTATAATTATGCGATTTAGGCAAAAAAAATGGGACTATAGATTCATTTTCATATCATGGCTCATAAGACGGTTGCACCAAGTAATAGATATCAAGCCGGTTAGGGTAAAGGGTAGTTATTAAAAATTTCTTGTTTTACTAAGTTACTTTTTTCACAAAGAAGGGAATCCAATTTTCAAGATAGAATAGAGTGGTTTAAAGTGGAGAAAAGTGGAGCAAAATCCCTTATAATTTATAAAAAGAGGTAGAACAGATGTTCTTAGGCGAATATCAACATTCACTTGATTCCAAAGGAAGAATTACAGTTCCATCCAAATTCCGCGAAGAACTGGGCATGCGATTTGTGGCCACCAAGGGATTGGATAATTGTATTTTTTTATATACGGAGGAAGAATGGAAGATAATTGAAGCTAAAGTGCATGCATTGCCATTCACTAGGGCAGATGTTCGTTCCTTTGCCCGATTTTTCTTTTCTGGGGCAGCAGAACTGGAAATAGATAAACAGGGGAGAATATTATTGCCGAATAATCTAAGAGAGTATGCTGGAATTGATAAGGATTTAATTATTGCAGGTGTTGGTTCAAGGGTTGAGATTTGGTCTATGCAGAGATGGGCAACCTATACTGGGACAGCAGCTTTGTCCTATGAGACCATTGCTGAGAACCTGGTAGATTTAGGATTATAGGAGGGAAACTGGTTGCATCAACCTGTATTGCTGGAAGAGACGATTTCATATTTAATTACTGACCTTGACGGAATCTATGTAGATTGTACTGTTGGTGGCGGAGGGCATCTTAAACATTTGCTTTCCCGACTGAACCCGGGTGCACGGGTTATAGGGCTGGATAAGGATGCCGATATATTAAGAGAGACAGCCCGGTCTTTTGATTTTCCCGGCCTAAAACTGGTACATTCCGACTTCAAGTCTTTATCGGATGTCTTAGAAAGCGAAGGAATTCAAGCTGTTGATGGTATTATGATGGATTTAGGAGTATCATCTTTTCAACTGGATGTTGCTGAGCGAGGTTTCAGCTTTCACGAGGACTCTGGATTGGACATGCGTATGAACCGAGAGCAAGCTTTTAGTGCCAGGGATTTAGTTAATACTTATACCGAGGATGAAATAAGTGATATTCTGTTCAGGTATGGTGAAGAGAGGTACGCAAGGAGAATTGCCAGAGGAATTGTGCAATATAGACAAACAAAGAGCATTGATACTACTCTGGAACTGGTGGAAATAATAAAATCTTGGGTTCCGGCAGCCTATAGGCGTGATAAACATCCTGCCCGCAGGTCTTTCCAGGCTTTAAGAATTGCGGTCAATGGGGAACTTGATGCATTAAACGAAGTTTTGCCGGAGGCGGTTCAAGCTTTGAACCCTGGAGGAAGGCTGTGTGTAATTACTTTTCATTCACTGGAGGACAGGATAGTGAAACGTTTTATGCAGGAGAGATCCAGAGAATGTATTTGCCCACCGGGATTACCAATATGCATGTGTAATCATAAAGCACAATTAGGATTGTTAACCCGTAAGCCTGTAATACCAGGAGATTTAGAATGTGAGGTTAATCCCCGGGCTCGAAGTGCCCGGCTCAGGGTAGCTGTTAAGAAATAAGAAGAATTTTTTGTTAGTTCGCAAAATGTTAATAAATAATATAATAAGGAGTTGTAAAGGGGAGAAAGAAATGTATCAGGCCAGTTACAATTACTCTACTAACTGGTAAGCTCAAAATTTAGAGCCAGAGACCAGTGTAAGAATGGTAAGAAAGACCTACAAGAAAGTTAATACCAAAAAAAGATTTGTAATAAAGGCCGGCGTGCTATTATTCATATATGCACTTGTACTGGTTTTTTTCTGTATTAAGAGTGCAGCCCTGGGTTATCAGATACTTGCACTGGAAAATAGCATTCAGGAAATAGAAACAGCAAATAAGCAGATGGAATATCAAATTGCCCAAAAATCATCATTACAGAGAATCGAAAAAGTTGCTGCAAAAGATCTGGGCATGTATAAACCTGCTGTGAATGAAGATGTAGCCGTTAAAGCACAACCGCAATCCGTTAATGTGGCTAACCGGCAGGACACAATGACGCCCGCTAAGACAGCTGAAAAACCTTTGAATAAATTATATAGTGCTTTACTGGTGTTAGCTCAAAAGGATAGTAATTAATGGAAAAGTAGGGTGAGAGGTTGAGCTTTTTTTATCTCTTGCCCCTTATTTATTAAGGGCTACATTATTTTTTTTGTAGTGTTAATTTTCGACGGTAATTAATATATATAAATTAATAAAGTATTAATTAAATGAAACAATCTTTAAAGAGGTGGCAAAAATGCAAACCACCAGTCTGCTGGTAAGAAAGCGTATAGCAACGCTTTTTTTCTTATTTACAGTGGGATTTGTGTTGTTAAGTGTGAGAATATTCTGGGTACAGTTTATTAATGGCGCAGAATTATCAGAAAAAGCTACTCAAAACCGGATGAGGGATGTGCCGGTAGAATCAAAACGGGGTATTATCTTTGACCGGAATGGGCATGAATTGGCTATCTCTATAAGTACTGATTCTGTCTATGCTATTCCGGCGGAGATTCGCAAGTCAGGACGTCAGAGGGAAATAGCCCATAAACTTGCTCAGGTCCTGGAAATGGATGAAGAAAAACTGTATAAACGAATAACTCAGCAGAGTTCTTTTGAATGGATAAAAAGACAAATAGATCCAGCTAAATCCAAAAAAATTAGAAATATGGACTTACCGGGAATTGACCTGACGGAAGAGAGCAGGCGTTATTATCCCAAAGGTACTTTGGCCAGTCACGTACTGGGAATATCAGGGACTGATAACACTGGTTTGGAGGGTATTGATCAATATTACAACGATTTGGTAGGAGGAACTAAAGGCCGGATTATTATAGAACATGATGCGGCCGGCAGAGCTATACCCGAAGCCACACACAGGTATATTGCACCTGTAGATGGAGCTAATCTGGTCTTAACCCTGGATGAAACGATTCAATATATTACTGAGAGAGAGCTCGACAAGGTATTTAAACAATTTAAGGCAAAATCAGCTGCTGCAATTGTGATGGATCCCACAACAGGTGAAATTTTGGCTATAGCATCACGGCCCACTTTTGATCCCAACCAGTATGGTAATTATCCAGCCGCTAATAGAAGAAATTTCGCCATAAACGATGCTTATGAGCCGGGCTCAACCATGAAGATAACTACTGCGGCGATGGCTTTGGAGGAAAGAACGGCAAATCCGGAAACCAAATTTTTCTGTCCCGGATATGTAAAAGTTGGAAAAGAAACTATTAGCTGCTCTAATCACAAAGCCCATGGCAGTCAGACTTTTGCCCAGATTGTTGAGAATTCCTGTAATGTAGGTTTTGTTAAAGTAGGACTTGACCTGGGAGCTGAAAAATACTATCAATATATTCGTGCCTTCGGCTTTGGTAAAAAAACCGGTATTGACCTTCCAGGTGAAGCTGCTGGAATTCTGGTTCCACAAAGCAGGGCCAAACTTATTGACCTGGCCACAATGTCCATGGGTCAGGCCAATGCTGTTACTCCTATCCAGCTTACAACAGCTGTATCAGCTGTTGCCAATGGGGGCAAGCTAATGAAACCTCATTTGGTAAAACAGGTTATAGACAATACCGGCAAGGTAATTAAAAAGAATAACCCGGTAATGGTTAGAAAGGTTATTTCAGAGGAAACTGCCAAGGAACTATGCCTTATATTGGAAGGAGAAGTAACGCAAGGTACTGGAAAGAATGCTTTCATTGAGGGATACCGGGTTGGAGGAAAAACTGGAACAGCACAAAAAATATCGCCTTCAGGTGGATATTTGCCGAATGAATACGTGGCATCTTTTATAGGCTTTGCTCCTGCCAATAATCCCCGGCTGGTAGCTCTTATGGTGGTTGATTCACCCCAAGGATATCCCTACTATGGGGGATGGGTAGCTGCTCCGGCAGTTAAAGAAATTATAAGCGATTCAATGAGATATTTGGAGGTACCTCTAGTGGAGCCCAAACCCAATACTGAAGCATTATCGGAGATGGTTGTAGTACCGGAAGTGGTGAATTTGCCTCTTTCAGAAGCGTTAACAGCTATTAATAACCGGGGGCTAAAGGCAAAAGTGACGGGAGATGGTAATATCGTCTGGCAGCAGACTCCCAGAGCCCAAACCAAGCTGGCTAAAGGTTCCCAGGTAATAATATATATGTCGCCATATGATAAAGATAAAGGTACCGGAGAAGTTACAGTCCCTGATTTGCAGGGTAAATCCATGAAGGAAGTTGCCAGAATCCTGGCTAATCTCGGGTTGCATCTGGTTCCGGAAGGATATGGTATTTCCTGTAACCAATCGCCTGCACCCGGAAAGGTAGTTACTAATGGCTCAAGTATCAAGGTTCGTTTTCAACCCGGAGGAGAATAGGTTAAGCTAGGTTAAGCTCTCAGATTCCATAGGGAAAGGAGCAATATAAATGAAACTAAAAAATCTACTTCAAGATTTAGAGATCAAAGGTTGGCAGGGTGATGTTGAGCTCGAGATCAATGGCATTGCTTATGATTCCCGGAAGGTTAAACCAGGATATTTATTTGTTTGTGTAAAGGGTTTTAAGACAGATGGGCATTTATATGCACGCCAGGCAGTTGATAATGGAGCAGTAGCGATTCTAACAGAAAAGGAATTAGATATTACTGATGCTATTAGCATAATCTATACTACCGATTGCCGGAAGGCGATGCCAATTATTAGTTCCAGATACTATGGCCAACCATCCCGCGACCTGCGCATTATAGGGGTTACCGGAACAAATGGTAAAACAACAACAACTCATCTTATTCAGGCTATTCTCGAGGAATGGGGAAGGAAAACAGGTATAATGGGAACCCTTTATGCCAGGATTGAAGATTATAAACATGAACTGGGACATACAACTCCTGAATCATTAGAAATTGAGGAGTTTATGGACATAACCAGACAGAAAAAAGGTGAATATGTGGTTATGGAAGTATCTTCTCATGCCCTTGATTTAAACCGGGTAGACAAGATATTATTTGATGTGGCCATATTTACGAACCTGACGCAGGACCACCTGGATTATCACCAAACAATGGAGAAGTACAAGGAATCTAAACTTAAACTTTTCAATATGATAGAAGGGGATGCTAATCAATTCAGTATTATTAATGCTGATGACGAGGCAGCCCAAGATTTTATAACTGCCGCCGGTAAAAATGTTTATACCTATGGCATTAATAATCCAGCTGATGTACGAGCCATACGGGTAACCACTAATTTAAAGGGTAGTAGTTTTGATGTTGAATATGATAGTAATTTATTATCCATTAAAATGAAGCCGATTGGGTTATTCAGTGTTTATAATGCCCTGGCAGCAATTGCTTTTGCATTAAAAGAAGGTATTGACCCACGGGTAATTAAGCAAGCTTTAGAAAAAGTTCAAGGTGTACCGGGCAGGTTCGAGCAGGTGGATTGCGGTCA
>JBDKUD010000061.1:0-3185 GCA_039679805.1 Syntrophomonas sp.
CCGCCTACTTTCGACAAACACAGGGTTATTGCTGCTGTTAATGTCGTCTTACCATGGTCTACGTGTCCTATTGTGCCAATGTTAAGATGAGGTTTGTTCCTCTCGTATTTCGCCTTTGCCATCTTTCTTTCACCTTTCCTTTCTAGCTTTTGTTTACACAGATTGGCAGACCATATCGTCTGGCTATTACATCCCTGCTCTTGGACTCTGGCAGTTCACCAAAGTTTTTAATCTTCATCGTAAAGGTTGCCCGGCCCTGACTGGCCGATCTTAATGCTGTTGCATAGCCAAAGGTTTCTGCCAGCGGTACTGTGCCTTTTACTATTTTGCTTTCTTTGTTTTCGTCAAAGCCCAGCACTCTGCCCCGGCGAGCATTCAAGTCCGATATTATATCGCCTACATACTCTTCGGGAGATAATATCTCTATATCCATTATCGGTTCCAGAAGTACAGGTTGGGCCTTTTCCAAAGCTTCTTTCAACGCCATGCTGGCCGCTATTTTGAAGGCCTGTTCAGTGGAATCTATTTCGTGAAACGATCCGCCTTTTAAACTGACCTCCAGGTCATCAACCGGATACCCGGCCAGAATACCTGCCTGTAAAGCTTCATATGTGCCGGTTTGTACTGCGGGAATAAACTCCGCAGGTACCATTTCCGGGCGGGTACGGTTCTGAAAACGTTTTCCCGAGCCTTCTTCCAATGGGCTTAACTCAAGTATTACATGCCCGTATTGGCCACGACCCCCGGTTTGCCGGTCAAATTTAGCTTCCGCACTGGCCTTCTGCTTAATGGTTTCCTTATAAGAAACCCGGGGTTTTCCAACATTAGCGTTAACTTTAAACTCTCGCAGCAAACGGTCAACTATTATTTCTAAATGAAGTTCTCCCATTCCGGAAATAATGGTCTGCCCAGTTTCTTCATCAGCCCTGGTCTTGAAAGTAGGATCTTCTTCTGCCAGGCGCCGCAAGGATTCACCGATTTTATCCTGATCCGCTTTGGTTTTAGGCTCAATCGCTACATCTATCACCGGTTCGGGGAAGATCATGGATTCCAGAAGAATCCTATTATCCTCCGTACATAAGGTATCACCGGTTACTGTATCTTTAAACCCAACTCCGGCAACTATATCACCGGCGGTAGCTTCATCTACCTCTTCCCGGTGATTGGCATGCATTTTTAATATTTTAGTAATACGTTCTTTTTTTTCTCTGCGGCTATTATAAACATAGGAGCCGGTTTTTATCCTGCCGGAGTAAATTCTAAAATAGGTTAGTTTACCTACATAAGGGTCAACCGCTATTTTAAAAGCTAGGGCACATAATGGTCCATCGATATTGGTTGACCTGGTCTCTTCCTCTCCGGTACTATTAACCCCCTGTACGGGAGGCTTATCGATAGGAGAAGGCAGGTATCTGACCACTGCTTCCAGCAGCATCTGAACTCCCTTGTTCTTGAATGATGAACCGCATAATACCGGGACTATATGATTACTGATAGTCTGGTTTCTCAGGGAAGAGATTATTTCCTCTTCAGAAAGAGATTCACCTTCTAAGTATTTTTCCAGAATTTGATCATCATATTCAGATAATCTTTCCAGAAGCATATTTCGGTAAGTATCAGCCTCTTCCATCTCAGCATCATTTAATTCTCTGATCTGGTATTTCTCGCCTGTATCATCACTATAAACATAGGCTTTAAGGCTGATTAGGTCTATAACCCCGGTGAAAGTATCTTCATTTCCTATGGGCAGCTGCACAGGAATTGCTTCACTACCCAAATTATCCTTTATCATCTTTACTGCCCTAAAGAAGTCAGCTCCAACTCTATCCATTTTATTAATATAGGCGATTCTCGGAATCCGGTATCTATCCGCCTGCCGCCATACTGTCTCTGATTGCGGCTGGACTCCGGCCACTGCGCAAAAAATACCTATTGCCCCGTCCAGGACTCTCAATGACCGCTCTACTTCTACTGTGAAGTCCACGTGTCCAGGTGTGTCGATAATGTTTACAACACAATTTTCCCAGTAACAAGTAGTAGCCGCTGAGGTTATGGTAATTCCCCGCTCCTGCTCCTGGCTCATCCAATCCATGGTAGCGGTGCCCCGATCAACTTCCCCCATTTTATGGACTTTACCTGAGTAAAATAAAATCCTCTCAGTGGTAGTTGTTTTACCGGCATCAATGTGAGCCATAATACCTATATTTCTAATAGCAGCTAAATCAGACATCTAACCACTCCCTGGCAGTCATGATACTACCAACGGTAATGAGCAAAAGCTTTATTGGCCTCAGCCATTTTATGGGTATCTTCTTTCTTTTTGACTGAGCCCCCGGTGCTGTTATAAGCATCCATGAGTTCCCCTGCTAAACGCTCGGCCATAGTTTTTTCCCCACGTTTGCGGGCATAACCCACCAGCCATCTAATGGCCAGGGTTTGTCTCCGGTCTGCTCTCACTTCAACCGGCACCTGATAGTTGGCTCCGCCAACTCTTCTTGCTCTTACCTCTAAAATTGGGGTAATATTTTTCATAGCTTCTTCGAAGACTTCGAAAGCATCTTTCCCGGTCTTCTTTTCCATTATTTCGAAAGCTCCATAGCAAATTTTCTCAGCTAAACTCTTCTTACCGTCCCACATCATTTGGTTAACCAACTTGGTAAATACTTTACTATTATATATAGGATCCGGTAACACTTCGCGTTTAGGAACAGGCCCTTTTCTAGGCATATTGTGCCTCCTTCCTATTTTTTCTTAGGTCGTTTACTGCCGTATTTGGATCTTCCCTGGTTGCGGTTCTGTACACCAGCTGCATCCAGAGTTCCTCTAATAATATGATATCTGACACCAGGCAAGTCTTTAACCCTGCCACCTCTAATAAGAACCACGGAGTGTTCCTGTAGATTGTGTCCTATGCCGGGAATGTAAGCGGTAACTTCTATACCATTAGTTAACCTTACCCTCGCTATTTTACGTAATGCTGAATTAGGTTTTTTCGGGGTAGTTGTGTAAACACGTGTACACACTCCTCTTTTTTGAGGACAGCTTTTCAGGGCTGGTGCTGTAGACTTCTTTTCTTCTTGTTGACGCCCTTTCCTGACTAGTTGGTTGATTGTCGGCACATCTGCACCTCCCTTCTCGTGTGCTGGGCTAAGGAATAACGGGGCATGGTAAGGTGGTAATGCACC
>JBDKUD010000436.1:0-3766 GCA_039679805.1 Syntrophomonas sp.
GCTAGCGATCAGTTCCTTGGATGGACTCGACGTTCAGGTGGTCGGTATTGGTCTCATTACGAAAAAATACTTCCCGGCGAGTATAGCGATGATACTCAAATGATATTAGCAGTCGCGAGAAGCATCATCACTGGAAATTGGGAATCGACATTAGCCAAAAAGGAGTTACCGTATTGGCTGGAATACGAACGTGGCGGTGGTAGTGCTGTTAAGAGTGCTGCAAAATTGCTTAAGAGCAATGTGGTTCCTTGGGAATCAAAAGAAAACCGTAAATATTTCATGGCTGGCGGCAATGGTGCAGCTATGCGCATTTTGCCGCACGTGATTGCAGGATCTCATAAGCTAGACATAGATATCCTTATTTCGGATGTAATAAAGGATAGCCTATATACACACGGGCATCCCAGAGCGATTTTAGGGGCATCGTGTTACGCTTTCACCCTTCATTATCTTATGAACAAGGAAACTGTTTTAGAGTATGGTGAGCTTATCAGAGCTGTAATTGATGGCGCAAAATGTTGGAATACTCTTAATCCGAACATACTTCCTTCAGAGTGGCTCAATTTCGCCCAAAAGCATTCTGGCTTTGACTATCTCCATGTTTGGTCGGATACTGTTTCCAGTATGATCGAAAAACTTGAGTTTATTAGTGGTTCTTTGAATAAAGGCTTACTTGTAAATGACGGTGCCGTGCTTAAGCGCCTTGAGTGTTTTGATAAAGTTAACGGTGCTGGAGATGTTGCAATCCTTTCATCGCTATACTTGGCTTCGAAATACGCCAACAATCCTGTTCTTGGAATAAAGACCGCTGCGTATTCGCTTGGAGCAGATACTGATACAATTGCATCCATGAGTGGCGGACTATTAGGTATGCTCTGCGGGACATCATGGATTCCAACTGAATGGAAACACGTCCAAGACTACAATTGCCTTGCCAATATCGCGGAAATACTGCTTGCCAATAACATGATTGAAGCATCGAAGCAGATAACTAGCAAGTATAAAATTCAGCATAATGACTGGAAAGATTCGCCTATAGGCAAATTAAGATTTATTGATACATCGGTCGTGCCAAGTGGGAGGTCAGGCAGAGTTATCATAAAAAAAATGGAAACTATGTTAGGACAAACGCTTTATTTTAAGAAATACGAGCGTACAGACAGAACAACCTTTATTGAAAATAATATACAAGAAGAATTGTTCAAGACTGTTCTCAGTCAACGAACGACTGAGCAGGTTAGTTTTTCGCTTGGTCCCAAAAGCATTCAGGAGTTAATGGATAATCCTTTATTGGCCCGAATTACGTTCAAAAAAGTATTGCAAATCATTGATTTATTGATGACTGGCAATTTGGACTGTACTACAGTAGCAGATAAGCTGAAGGTGAATACAGGTGTAGTGGAAATCGTTAAAAATCACATTAACAAACCTTTAAATGTTTCCTAAAACCATTTGTTTTTCTTTGGATGTCTTTGCTGGGGGGGAACCAACTTGATGGTTTATATTCAAAAATATAACGGGTTGAATATAAAACTATATAAAAATGGACATTTTATAATCCTTTTAGGTAATTAAAATGTTTAACAATAAGGTGTATACAATTCGAGGTTTTTGTTGTTACCTGGCTCATACGCCAGATAAAGGATATATCCTGGAATACTCGTCCAGCTCTTATTTTGAACCTACAATTGTAGTACGGGAGTTCTGACCGGGATGGATATCAAGCCCTCCCCGAAGGGAAGATAGAAACATTCATAAGGACACCCACCTATCGAAGGATAGGCATCAAAATGGGGCAACGGTATTCTGGGTATCATATATAATGTAATTAACCGTGGAAGTTATCCACGGTTTTTTTATGGCACAAACGAAAGTCCTAATGCCCTATAGTTTTACCCTTTGTTATGTTTAATGATATCTTATTAATACCGTTCCCAAAAAATTATTGGGAGGAAGCAGAAAGAACGTCCCGTTGCCTCTTGCGGCAAAAGGCGAGACAGGGTTGTCATCAAACCCATCTCCTTCGTCCCTATGACACCTGAAGGAATTGTGGAAAATTATTGACAGTACCTGAAGCCGAAGCTTACTATTGGGGGAAACAAAAGAAAAACATTTTCATAAATCATAAGTCAGAAGTTTAATATTTGAAAATTAAAAGGAGATTCAGAAAAATGGCATTTTATTATGAAGAACCGTCACGTACCTTTAGTGAATATTTGTTGGTACCAGGATATTCATCATCGGCATGTATGCCGGCCAGTGTAAATTTAAAAACACCGGTGGTGAGATTCAAAAATGGTGAAGAACCTGCTCTTACTATGAATATTCCGCTTGTTTCCGCTATTATGCAATCGGTTTCCGATGATAGATTGGCAATTGCTTTGGCCAAAGAAGGCGGGATTTCTTTTATTTATGGTTCGCAGTCGATAGAAGACGAAGCTGATATGGTTCGAAAAGTTAAAAATTATAAGGCTGGTTTTGTGACCAGCAACTCCAATATCCGGCCTGACCAGACACTCAAAGATATTTTAAAGTTGAAAGAGCAAACTTCGCATACGACAGTGGCGGTTACGCAGGACGGAGCGCCCCACGGCAAGCTTATAGGTATTGTCACCAGCCGTGATTACCGTGTAAGTCGTATGGATCCGGAGACCCCAGTCAAGGAATTTATGACCCCCTTCGAATCACTAATTTACGGAACGGAAAGCACTACTTTAAAAGAAGCCAATGATATTATATGGGATCATAAACTGAATAATCTTCCCATCATCGATAATCAAGGAAACCTGCTTTATTTTGTGTTCCGCAAGGACTATGACGAACATAAGAAGAATCCTACCGAACTGCTTGATGCATCTAAACGTTATATTGTAGGGGCGGGTATTAACACTCGCGATTACGATGAGCGTGTACCCGCCCTAGTTGATGCCGGAGCTGACGTGCTTTGTATAGATTCATCCGAGGGATTTTCAGAATGGCAGTTGAACACGATTGATTATATTCGCAATAAATACGGTGACACTGTAAAAGTTGGTGCAGGGAACATTGTCGATAAAGAAGGCTTTTTGTTCCTTGCCCATGCCGGTGCTGATTTCATTAAAATAGGTATTGGCGGGGGTTCAATTTGCATTACCCGTGAGCAAAAGGGTATTGGGCGCGGCCAGGCCACTGCTTTGCAAGAAGTTGCATTGGCCCGCAACGAATATTTCAAAGAAACCGGTATTTATATCCCGATCTGCTCTGATGGGGGGATAGTTTACGATTATCATATAACTTTAGCACTGGCTATGGGCGCTGATTTTGTAATGCTAGGCAGATACTTTGCTCGCTTTGACGAAAGTCCCACTGATAAAGTTAATATTAACGGCAATTTTATGAAGGAATACTGGGGTGAAGGATCAGCCCGCGCAAGAAACTGGCAACGTTACGATATGGGCGGTGCAGAAAAACTCTCCTTTGAAGAAGGCGTAGACTCCTTTGTGCCTTATGCTGGTAGCCTTTCAGATAATGTCAGATTGACTCTAAGTAAAGTAAAATCTACCATGTGCAATTGTGGCGCAACCACTATTCCGGAGCTTCATCAGAAAGCTAAAATTACTGTTGTTTCAGCCACCAGCATCATCGAAGGCGGTGCGCACGACGTAGTTCTAAAGGATAAAATAGAACCGGTCAATATTCGGTAATGAATTTCCGACATCTATTAACGATGATTAAGTTATGGGGTGTGAACATTTTTAACGATTCCATGTACTTTTGGGCGTTATTC
>JBDKUD010000328.1:0-7316 GCA_039679805.1 Syntrophomonas sp.
GTTACGGTAAAGAAATAAAGCTATTAAGAGAAGCATACCGCGAATAAGTTGACTTTTGGAGTTGGAGAAGCAATATGGAAATATTTCAATATGGGCAGGTTGAACTGGATTATCTGAAAAAGAAGGATAAGAAACTGGGCCTGGCTATCGATCGAATCGGGATGATAGAACGCAAAGTAATCCCCGATCTGTTTACTGCCCTTATAAGCAGCATTGTCAGTCAACAAATCTCTTCTAAAGCTGCGGCCACTGTTTGGAATAGAATGCAGGAGCATTTCGAAGCAATTATGCCGCTGACCATCGCTTCTGCCACCATAGAAGAAATACAACAATGTGGTTTATCCACCCGCAAGGCAGGCTATATAAAAGGTATTGGTGAAGCGGTCGTGCAAGGAGAACTAAATATATCTGAATTTCCCCAACTGCTGGATAGTGAAATTATCAAGCGCTTATCTTCTCTGCATGGTGTAGGTGTCTGGACAGCTGAAATGCTTATGATTTTTTCCATGCAGCGACCAGATATAGTTAGTTGGGGTGACCTCGCCATCAGGCGAGGAATAATGAACCTATACGGATTAAAGGAACTGGACAAAGCTAAATTTGAAAGATATAAAAAACGTTATTCTCCATATGGTTCAGTTGCATCACTCTATCTTTGGGAGTTAGCAACTGACAATCCTGTAAGTGTGTAATTAATATCTGGGATAGGAATGGTTGAGAGTAAATCGTCCCAAAATAAGCAAGAGGAGGTTAGTTAATCTATCCTCCTCTTGCTTATTTTAAATTATTTTTGGTCCGGGTTTATTTCTATGGTAATACCGTCGGCATTCGTGCCTTTCATTGATATAATGGATAGGATAACCTTTTCTTTTTGGAAATTATATTTTGAATCCTTTTTAAAACCGTTAGAGCTAATTATTTCATATGCTTGGGAAAGTTCCATACCTGGTTTAATGCCGTAAATTGATGTCTCTGGATTCTTGCTGCAAACTCGTCTCACCAATTTTGTATCAGAATTAAAGCCTACATTTATGAGCTTATCTGAATAATCATATTCATATCCATATACGCACATGGCTTTTTCGCCTTCTGAGCCGACTGTCTCTAGTGCGCTCTTCTCATCCATTAGCAGCTTTACTCCCAATACATCTATCTGAGGGTTGACTTCGTTTTTTATAAACGAGTCACTTGAGTTGGCGCATCCCGCAAGAATAAGCAACATAATCAGAATCAATGCTGTTATTATGTATTTTTTCCGGGCTTTACTTTTCAATTGCATAACCGGCTTCCTGCCAAGCTACGAATCCACCTGGAACTCTATAAACATTTTTGAATCCTTGTGTCTTCGCAATAACTGCTCCCAGATCGCTTCTCGCACATCCAACAAATCCACAGTATACAACAATGGTCTTGTCTTTATCTTTACCAAGAAGTTTTATAAAGGCCGCCTTTTGCTCATCTGTAGCATCTGCCATTACCGTTTTAGGCAGCTCGGCATTTACAGCACCTGGTATATGGTTTTTAGTAAAGAAATCTGCCGGCATAGTGTCAATTATTATCATGTCTTTCTTTTCGCCAATCCATTTGTTCAGATCTTCAGTAGAAACCAGTTGGTAGCCTCCAGCTTGATAGTCTTTTATGAACTTCATAGTTGCCTTTTCTATGGCAACTTCACTTCCATCCGGAGCAGTTCCTATCTTAGTGCTGGCCGGTTTAGTAGCATCGCCACTATTTTTTTGAGTGCATCCTGCGAAAACCATCATTGAAAACATTAACAACACCATTAATAAAATTGACTTTCTTTTCATTTTCCATCCTCCCTTATTTTTGTACCCCCTACAACCAATGTGTTAATTATACTATAAAGCACTATAATTAACCAATATTTTTTTATTGTTTGTATTCCTATTGGTTATAGTTTAGTTATTCCGGTGAGATTTTTGTTTCATATCATATATATTAATGGTATGGTACTGTGGTTAGATGCCGAAATCTTATTGATTGTATACTTTCTCTTTTCCCTATTTATTTGCTAAAATAAAAAGTTAAGAGACAATTGATTAGAGTTATAACTAAATAAATTATAATAACTTAGGAGGTAAAATATGCCGCAACGGAGTGACATCAATAAAATCCTCATTATCGGATCTGGACCAATTGTAATTGGACAGGCCTGTGAATTTGACTATTCCGGGACCCAGGCTTGTAAAGCACTAAGAAATTTGGGTTATCAGATTGTTTTAGTCAATTCTAATCCCGCCACAATAATGACCGACCCCGGAATCGCAGATGTAACCTACATCGAACCACTCAATCTCAAAAGCCTGACTGACATAATAGCTAAAGAACAACCCGATGCATTGTTGCCTAATTTAGGCGGTCAGTCAGCTCTGAACTTAAGTTCGGAGTTGTACAAAGCCGGTGTATTAGACAAATATGGAGTTAAAGTAATCGGCGTACAAGTTGATGCTATCGAACGCGGTGAAGACCGTATCGCTTTTAAAGAAACCATGAATCGGTTGGGTATCGAAATGCCGCTCAGCAAACCCGCCTATAGTATTGAGGAAGCGGAAAAAATAGCGCAAGAACTGGGGTATCCGGTTGTTATCCGCCCCGCCTATACCATGGGAGGCACCGGCGGTGGTCTGGTTTATAATGTTGAAGAGTTACGGACTGTAGCTAATCGCGGCATAGCTGCCAGCCTGGTGGGACAAATCCTGGTCGAGGAATCAGTCCTGGGCTGGGAAGAATTGGAGCTGGAAGTTGTTCGGGACGCTAAAAATCAGATGATTACAGTTTGTTTTATTGAAAATATTGATGCTATGGGTGTTCATACCGGCGATTCCTTTTGTGCGGCCCCGATGCTGACCATCAGTCCTGAGCTGCAGCAGCGATTACAAAAATACGCCTATGATGTTGTAGAAGCTATAGAAGTAGTTGGCGGAACCAATGTACAGTTCGCCCATGATCCCAAAACCGACCGTGTTGTTATTATTGAAATAAATCCCCGCACATCCCGTTCCTCCGCTTTAGCTTCCAAAGCCACCGGCTTTCCCATCGCTATGGTTTCTACCATGCTGGCAGCAGGTCTGACTTTGGACGAAATTCCCTACTGGCGAGATGGAACTCTTGATAAATATACTCCTTCCGGTGATTACGTAGTAATCAAATTCTCCCGCTGGGCTTTTGAAAAATTCCCCGGCTCCGTGGATAAGTTAGGAACACAGATGCGTGCCGTTGGCGAAGTTATGAGCATCGGCAAAAACTATAAAGAAGCTTTCCAAAAAGCGATTCGCTCCCTGGAAATCAATCGTTCCGGGTTAGGCTTCGCTAAGGATTTTAACCAGCGCTCCCTGGAAGAATTGTTGGCAATGTTGGCTGATCCCTCCAGTGAACGCCAGTTTATCATGTATGAGGCATTACGTAAAGGTGCCGACATTGAGCAGCTTTTCCGCCTGACCCATATCAAATCATGGTTTATTCAGCAAATGAAAGAACTGGTTGAGCTGGAAGAGGAGATTCTGAAATATAAAGATGGAAAACTGCCGGATGAACTTCTGATCCAGGCTAAAAAGGATGGTTTTGCCGATCGTTATCTAGCCAGGCTTTTAAATTTACCAGAAACAGAGATTCGCCAACGCAGAACTGCTCTGGGGGTTGTGGAGGGATGGGAAGCGGTCCCGGTAAGCGGGGTCGAAAATGCCTCCTACTATTTCTCTACTTATAACGCTGCAGATAAGACTACAGCCAGTGACCGGCCTAAAGTAATGATTCTGGGTGGTGGTCCCAACCGAATCGGTCAGGGAATCGAGTTTGACTACTGTTGCGTGCATACCGCCTTTGCCCTACACGATTTAGGCTATGAGACCGTTATTGTCAACTGTAATCCCGAGACAGTTTCCACCGATTATGATACATCCGATAAGTTATACTTTGAACCATTGACAGTGGAAGATGTTCTAAGCATTTACGAAAAAGAAAAGCCCTTGGGAGTAATCGTTCAGTTTGGAGGTCAAACCCCCCTGAATATCGCCGGAGAACTGGCTAAAGCCGGTGTGACAATTCTCGGTACCACACCAGAAACTATTGACCTGGCTGAAGACCGGGACCGGTTCCGCAAAATTATGGATAGCCTTAATATTCCCATGCCGGAATCCGGTATGGCTGTTAACCTGGATGAGGCCCTGGCAATTGCCAAACGGATTGGCTATCCTCTAATGGTTCGTCCTTCCTATGTTTTGGGCGGACGCGGCATGGAAGTTGTTCACGATGAAGAAATGCTGCGCCAGTATCTGGCGGCGGCAGTCGGGGTTACACCCGCGAGACCAATTCTAATCGATAGATTTCTTTGCAATGCCATTGAATGCGAAGCTGATGCAATAGCCGATGGAACGAATGCTTTTGTGCCAACGGTAATGGAACATATAGAACTTGCCGGCATCCATTCCGGCGACTCAGCCTGTGTTATCCCCCCCATCAGCATCCCGGCTAAACATATTGCTACCATTGAGGAATTTACCAGGAAGATTGCTAAAGAACTGAACGTAATTGGTCTAATGAATATGCAATATGCCATTGCTGATGATAAGGTATATGTCCTGGAAGCGAATCCTCGGGCTTCACGAACTGTTCCCCTGGTGTCAAAAGTATGCAATATCTCAATGGCCAGAATTGCTACTGAAATCATGATGGCCGACTATGCTGGCAAAAAGTACTGTATTAATAGTCTGGTCAACAAAAAGATCCCTCACTTCGGGGTTAAAGAAGCAGTATTCCCATTTAATATGTTCCCGGAAGTTGACCCCATACTGGGACCGGAAATGCGTTCCACCGGAGAGGTTTTGGGAATTGCAGATTCATTCGGACTAGCTTACTACAAGGCACAAGAAGCCACCCAGTCTTCCCTGCCCACAGCCGGAACTGTTCTGATCAGTGTAAACGATCAGGATAAACTGGCCGCACTGGAAATAGCCAGAGAATTTGCCAAAATAGGATTTAAAATTAAAGCAACGGGAGGAACCTATAAATACCTGCAAGATAATGGGGTAAAGTGTGAAGAGATTAGAAAAATATTTGAAGGCCGTCCTAATATTGTTGATGGTATCACCAATAAGGAAATCAACCTGGTAATCAACAGCCCATTGGGTAAACGCAGTCAATATGATGATTCTTATATCCGCAAGACCGCCATTAAGTATAAAGTTCCGTATATTACTACTATGGCCGCTGCCCTAGCCAGTGCCAAGGGTATTGCTGCCTATATAGAAAATCATTATTCGGAATCCAGGTTAAAATCTTTACAGGAATATCACGCAGACGTAACCGAGTCCAACTAAAAAACAAGCGGTTGAGGGAATGGTATAAAAGCCGTTCCCTTAACCGCTAATTCTACAACTAATATAACTTATTGGCTCAATGGATACGCAATTGTCTGTGCCGCCTGCTTACTCTCTTCCCAGATCAATTCAACAATTTCCTTTTTCAAGGTTATAAATTCGGGGCTCACCATCAAACTGTGATCTCTTGGTCTTGGCAGCGGAACAGAAATGATTTTTTTAATGGTTCCCGGCTGGCGGCTCATCACGTGTACTGTATCAGCCAGAAAGATCGCTTCATCAATATCATGGGTAATGAATAACACGGTTTTATGATTTTCCTCCCACACCTGCAACAGCAGTTCCTGCATCACGACACGCGTTTGAGCATCAAGTGCCCCGAAAGGTTCATCCATCAAAAGTACTTCTGGGTCATTAGCCAGAGCTCTGGCAATAGCCGCGCGTTGTTTCATGCCGCCCGACAAGGTTTTCGGATAAAGTTTACCAAACTTGGAAAGGCCGGTGACCTCCAGATACCGACTCACCCGTTCCTGTACTTCTTTTTCAGGTAATTTTCTCTGCCGGGGCCCAAAAGCAACGTTATCCTCTACCGTCAGCCAGGGAAATAGTGTATACGCCTGAAAGACCATTCCTCGATCAGCCCCGGGCTGCGTAATTTCCTTTCCATTCAACAGTACATTCCCATTAGTGGGACGCTCCAGACCTGCTGCAATATGCAGCAGTGTACTTTTTCCGCAGCCGCTCGGTCCTACAATAACAGCAAATTCACGGGATTCAACCTTCATATTAATATTCTGCAGTGCATCGACTTGTTTGGTGTTACTCAGAAATGTCTTATAAACACCTTCAAATGACAACATCTATTGACCCAACCTTTCATACCATGGAAACATAATCATTGATATTTTTTTAAACAGGTAGTCGGTGAATACCCCGAGGCATCCAATAATAATTAAACCGGCGAATATTCGATCTGTCTGTAAAAAACGCTGCGATCGCAGGATCATGAAACCCAGACCGGAATTTGCCGCCACCAGTTCTGCTATGACTAGATAAGTCCATGCCCATCCCATGCAAATCCTCAGATTATCCATGATACCAGGCATTGATGCCGGTAAAATGACGCGAGTGTAGATAGCAGTTCTATTGGCTCCCAGGGTATAGGCAGCTTTCAATAAATCTCCGGGAACAGCTCCTACGTTATCCTGCACCATTAATACCAACTGAAAAAAAGTACCGACAAAGATCACTGCCATTTTTTCAAAATCTCCAATTCCAAAATAAAGAATCATCAGTGGAATCAGCGCGGAAACCGGTAAATAACGGATGAAGCCTATAAAAGGTGCAAAAAAACCTTCCGTTTTTTTGTTGGTTGCCATCATTATCCCCAACGGCAATGCCAGAAGTGCTGCTGCAAAAAAGCCTATCAAAACACGATAAAGGCTTATTAACGTATAAGGCAGCAGCACGCCTTCTTCCCATAAATCTTTAAAAGCACCTGCTACCCCAAGAGGAGAAGGCAAAAAGACCGGATTAATCTTAACTATAAAAGTGATTATACACCAAGCTGAGGCAATAACCAGCAGAGAAAGTATTTGATAAGTTTGTAGCTCCGTCTGTTTCTTCTGCATGCTAACGTTTTTATCTGCTGAGTTATTTTTTTCTGTATGCGAATGGTTTAAATTGAACATGGCTCCTCCCCGAAAACTTCAATTATCTTTTAGAAAATATCCACAGATTATAGTGCGACCAGAACAAATCTGGTCGCATACTTGTAATTATCTTGATGCAATTAAAAACTATTATTTTTTGGATGCAGCTTCAACAAATTTCGGCTCAATGATCTTCATGGGATCAACCTCTTTGTTAATGACCTTCTTATCCATCCAGAACCGACTGGCCATATCCGTCAATGAATACAATGTATTTTTAGACAAGGCCGGGTTCATAAAGTCTTTATTTTCTTCTTTTCCCATGAAC
>JBDKUD010000210.1:0-2805 GCA_039679805.1 Syntrophomonas sp.
AGAAGCAATGGCCCGCAATGACCGAAAGACATTAAACGAGAGGCTTAATTATGCTCTTCGTGCCGGTATGATAATTTCTTTCCCATGTACGGCTGGACTATATATACTGGCTTTTCAGATCTGTGACCTGCTTTATGCTACCCCTGAGGCCGGAATTCCACTGGAAGCGCTGGCATTTTCAACTATTGTTTTGGCTGCTTTCCAGCTATCCAGTGCCGGATTGCAGGGGATAAGCCGACCGGAAATAGCCATGCGTAATCTTATAATTACCGGATGCCTAAAAGTAGTATTTAACTACAGCCTGACCAGTGTACCGGCATTAAATATTAAAGGAGCTGCTATTGGAACTGTCCTGGCCTTCCTGGTGGGTTCATTACTAAATATAATACATCTGAAAAAATTAACCGGAGTAAATTATGAGATAGGAAGATTAACTAAGATAGCTCTCGTAACAGTAGTAATGGCTATAATGGTTAAAATATCTTACCAGGCACTGGTTAGCTGGGGTATAATATCCCATCTTTCGACTCTAATTGCTATTTGTATTGGAACAGTTCTATACGGTATATTATTGTTCCTGATAAAAGAACTTGATATCAATATGTTTAAGAAGCTAATAAAAACCTGATCTGCCGATTATCCGGATGGGGAAGACCCTTCACAGCCTTAAGCAAAAGCATCAAGCTTAGCTATCTATAACTGATCAAACGAAAACAGCAGGACCGTCAAGGTCAATCCCCTGTGCAGACAGCGATAAAAGTAACGCTACTTGTAACAACAATTTTCGTAGGAGGTAATATCATGGGAAGTAGTGGACAGGCAATAGATGAACTGATGGCAATTATGGACCGACTTTTAGGCGAAGGCGGATGTCCCTGGGACCGGGAGCAAACTCACCGGTCACTGGTAAGATATCTTATTGAGGAGACTTATGAAGTAATTGAGGCTATTAATGAGGGAGATATGAATAAACTTCGGGAAGAATTAGGAGACTTATTACTACAGGTAGTATTTCATGCGGCACTAGCCGAGCGGGAAGGCCAATTCGATTTAACCGGTGTCGCAAATACCGTTAGTAAGAAAATGATTGACCGTCACCCTCATGTTTTCGGAACCATGGACCTTAAGACCAGTGATGATGTTCTTAATAACTGGGAACAATTTAAGAAAAAAGAGGGAAAAAAACGGCTTCTGGATGGTATTCCTGACTCTTTACCGGCTTTAATGCGAGCCGAAAAAATACAGGAAAAGGCTGCCCGGGTAGGATTTGACTGGCCTGATATTACCGGAGCGGTGGACAAGTTTAAAGAAGAAATTGATGAACTAGTCCAGGCGGAAGGTGATCAAATTAATGAGGAAATGGGAGATGTGTTTTTCTCCCTGGTCAATATAGCGCGAATGAAAAAAGTTGAACCGGAACAAGCATTACAGGGTTGTAATGATAAATTTAGGCGACGCTTCAATTATATTGAAGAACAGGTTAAAGCGGCTGAAAAAAGCTTTGCAGACATGAACTTACAGGAAATGGATAACATATGGAATGAAGCTAAGACCAGAGGCTTATAATAAGGGGAAGAAAGTACTGAGTTAATAAGTTTTCGCTGGGAAAAGAAGGAGAACCATTTAAGACAGCGAATAACCATAAAACAAACATAATTACCTAAGCTAAGGAGGGATATCTTTGAATAAGACAGAATTGGTAAGCCAGGTAGCTGCCACTGCCGGAATGACTAAGAAAGATGTAGAAAAAGTAGTTAATGCTTTCTTTGAGACAGTGGAGGGGGCACTGAAAGCAGGAGACAAGGTTCAACTGATTGGGTTTGGAACCTTTGAAGTACGGGACCGGCAGGCTAGAAAGGGGAGAAATCCTCAAACCGGGGAAGAGATTAATATTCCTGCCACCAAAGTACCAGCTTTCAAAGCAGGTAAAGCATTAAAAGACGTGTTAGAATAAAAATGCGTTTGGACAAATTCCTTAAAGTATCCCGGATTATTAAAAGGCGTACTGTAGCCAAAGAATTTGCTGATAATGAAAGAGTTATGATAAACGGTAGACTTGCCAGAGCATCTACCGAAGTAAAAAAAGGTGATGTAATTACCGTTCAGGCCGGAAATAGGAAGACTATTTATGAAGTGCTTGATATAGTAGATAACATTAAGGCTACAGAAGCAGCAAACCTGTATAGAATAATCGAGTAAATGAGTCAGGGGATTAAGCCCCTGACTCATTTGATTTTAGAGGTCACAAAAAGTCCATTTCTTGATATCTGACTCGATGACAAGGGGGCGCTTCTTTTAACATAACTTCCTCCCAGCTCATCTTTTAGATCCCGCTACCCAAACTTGAATAATAATAACTGTCATAAATCAGCCTACTCTAAGCATATTTTTTAGAGATGATAATACTCTTTTAAGGAGGAATTCAAATGGCTGAACATTCTCTTTACTTGTCGGATTGTAAAAATATGGAGTTAACCGGAGTGGACAATGTTAGTACCTTTGATGAACAACAAATTATTCTGGCAACCGGGATGGGTTATCTCTCCATAGTGGGAGAAGGCCTGCACATTACCATGTTAAACCTGGATCAAGGCAAAGTGAATATTCAAGGAAAAGTAATAAGCCTTGAGTATAAGGCTCAGGATACTGATTTAAAAACAAAAAGTAAAAGCATGATTAACCGGTTATTCAAGTAGAAGGCAGGGGGGTATTTATTTGTCGGGACTATTTGCCCAGATTCAAGCATTTGTCCTGACGCTATTGCTTGGAGTAATAGCTGGCTTGGTCTTCCATTTTTATCAACTA
>JBDKUD010000202.1:0-13185 GCA_039679805.1 Syntrophomonas sp.
CAGCCCAGGGTGGCCTTCGATACTAATTCCGATAAAGTAATGGTGATGTATACCAAGACGGATTACAATACACCCGATGTCAGTTTCGATCAGAGTGATGTAACTAAGATTGGTGACTTCCTGTATAACTCTTACAGCCTGATTGCCTATCGTATCTATGTGGATGGCAACTGGCAAACCACTTATTATGACGATGAGACTCAATATCTGAGATACGAAGAGAATAATGGTACGGGTTCATTGAACGGCCAGCGGTTTATCAGTTTTACTCTTCCCGGGGTGGCTGATTCACCTAAGATTACTGAAACAGCAGTTACTTCATATAATGGCCTGACCCTGTATGCCTATACCCTGGATGTAGACCAGAATCCACTGACCAAAGACGATACAGAAATCTTTATGATGATCTATAACTATGCCGAACGGTCGATCTCTTATCCCATCCGCATCACGGATAACCTGACACCGGATGAGAATCCGCAAATTGCACGTTATGGAGATACGTCCTACCTCTACTGGAATAATGACGGCAGGATAGCTTATCTAAACATCAGCGGCATTGTCAAATATGGACTTAGTCAGACGAGTACGGACGGGAAATACTACTACGTTATAGATGAAGCATACAAGCAGCCTGTTTATGCGACGACAGCTAAAAACTATGATGCTGCCAGCAGCTATCAGGTGACTGTAGGGCAGGATGGTAACATGTATCTGGTATGGTCAGAGTATAAACAGTATGCACCCGATACGGATCATCCATCCGAGAGAATCAGTGAGCGTCAGCTCTATGCCGCCATGTATGATGCAAAATATAAAGAGGCAGCAGAGCCTGATTCTGATGGAAATATTGTCTATACCGGAGCCTGGGGGGACAAGTACCAGCTCACGAGAACGTCGGGAGAATATAACAATGAACAGGCCATTGCGGTAGATGGAAACGGCCAGATTGTTGTTGTGAACAGAAGATACACCATCGTAAATGATGAAATCAATGGCGGAACCAAAGAATCAGACACCAGTTCCCTAATTGCCAGGGCATTTGTACCCGCTTCTTCACTGGAGATTGGCGATGCGGATATCAGTATCTATCCGGAGTTTCCGCGAGCCGGTGAAAGCGTGAGCATAACTGCAACGGCACACAACCAAGGTTTTAAGCCCTCGGATCAAGTTACTTTTAAGTTCAGCCTGATTAATGAGGAAAATGAAACATCCATTGGCGAAAACATCGTTCAGGATGTACACCTGGTAGCGGGCGGTACTACCACTGCTTATGCCAACCTTAATCTGCCGGAAGAGATGAGCAATGCGAAAATCAAGGTTATGGCCTGGGAAGGCGATATGGAAAATAGTGCAGTTAGCAGGGAGATAGCCATAAACTCCGGTGAAAAGCTGAGTATAGAGAATGAGTATGCTCACATGATTCATCGAAATAAACTTCTTGTTACCGGCAGACTTCTGAATCTGGGCAATCAGGATGCCAGTGGAGTCACGCTGGTCCTGGAAAAGACGGACCCCCGGGCAACGGTACAAGCTCTGATGGTGGATGGCAGTGATATGCCGAAGCCACTTGTGCTGAAAGAAATTACTTATGACCGGCTGGCTGCCGGAGCTGCTGTCGAAATCAATGAAACCGTGGATATCCCGGATGAAAATTATAATGAAGCCGAACCTTTTGAACTAACTATCAAGGCCAGACAAAAAATTGATGCCGTTGATACGACCGTAGCCGCCAAACATCTAAATATTGAGAAACCGCAGACAGAGGATACAACTGTTCAGGGGATCAGCATTCTGGGTGCACAGGACGAAACCCCAAGCATTACCATTACGGCCGGTACCAGTAAAAATCTGAATGCCAGATTAATACCCCTGGCAGCGGCCAATGCACATACCATGCTGTACCAGAGCAGCAATCCCGATATCGCAAGTGTTGACCAGTCCGGTTTGATAACCGGTTTAACAGCGGGTACGGCAGTTATCAGTATCATGAGTATTAAATCAGAGCCAGCTTATCTGAGCGGATTAGATGACAAGATCTATACTGCCGATGGAACCGCTGTTCAATTTGACAATACCGGGAGGGTCCAAAACCAGTCTTCATCAACGGTAAACAGCGATTGTGATTATACTCAAACAGTTACGATACAGGTCACCGGTCAATCATCAGGTTCGGGACCATCTTCTCATATACCCACTGTTGTTCAGCCTGTAACACAGCCGGGTACTGCAGTGGACAATGATGGTGCCACGGTGCAGGTGAAGGCTGTGATCAGTCTGACAGGCAGTCTGACCCTGGCAACGGTGAACCCTGAATCGATTTCTGCAGCCCTTGACGAATTGAAGCAGGCAACCGGCACTCAGAACCGAGTGCTGAATATACAGATTGATTCTGCAGCCGGCACCGATAACCAGATCAACCTGCCGAAGGAATCCGTAGCAGCAATGGCTGAGAGCGGTGTTCAGGTTCAGATTACAAGCAGTACTGCCAGCGTCAGATTGGACAGCATGACAATGAGATTTATCAATGAAGCAGCCGACGGGGATGTTACGCTGCAGGTGAACCGGGTACCACCGGAAACACTGTCCCCCGGTGCCAGGAAAACATTAGGAGACAGACCGGCTATCGATATTGCCATGAAGTCAGGGGATAAGGTCATAACCGGCTTCGGGGGCAGCAGCCTGATCGTCACCATTCCTTATGAGATCAGAGACGGTGAGGATGTCAACGCCATCGTGGTCTACTATCTGGATGACAGCGGCACTTTGACAATGGTGAAAGCATCGAACTATGATTCACAGAGCAAAACCGTTACCTTTGCCACTCAGCATCTTAGTAAATATGCAGTGGCCTATCATCGCATTCCTTTCGATGATACCGTTGGTCATTGGGCGGAAGATGCCATTGATTATCTGGTCAGCAGAGAAGTTGTTTCCGGAACCGGTGACAACCGGTTTGTGCCTGATCAGGATGTAACCAGAGCCGAATTTGTAAAAATGCTGCTGGAGTCACTGGATGGTATTGATCCTGGTGAGGCAGACCAGGCATCCTTTGATGACGTGGAGCCAGGAGCATGGTATGCGCCCTCTATAAACTGGGGCAGCAGCAGGGAGATTATAGCCGGTTACAGCGATGGCCGCTTCGGGCCCAATGACCGGGTCAGCCGGGAACAGATGGCGGTTATTCTGGTAAGCCTTGCGAAGGCTGGCAAGCAGGAGCTCAATCAGGTGAATACGGAACAATCTTTTGCTGACAGCGATCAAATATCCACCTGGGCCAAAGCGGCCGTAACTACAGTCCAAACAGCAGGAATCATAAATGGCAAGCCCGGCAAGCTGTTTGACCCACAGGGCAATACTACCCGGGCGGAAGCAGCCACGGTTATTGCTGACATGATGAAAAAGCATTTGCAATAAGGAAAAGGAGCTATTTGCAAGTGTGACTAAAAAGCAAAATGTTTTGCAGCTATTCAAAGAAAAAGAAAGTGTTAAGGAGGCAAAAGATTATGGCTGACAAAGAAAACATAAAACCGGTCACGGAAAGAGAACCCTCAAAGCACGAGGTCATTGCGGATGAGCTTGAAATGAATGACCTGGAGAAGGTATTGGGCGGAGGTCTTGGGGGCATGCCTACGGATGATCCCCGCCCCATTTCAGACATTACTCGTAAGGGCTGCTAAGGGACGCCAGGGGCGGTTCGAGACCGTTGAAAAAGGCCTGTTAAAGCACAAAAAGCATACCCACCCATGAGAGGGGGTAAGGGTGCCTGACACCCTTAAAAGGCTCAACCATCCTATTCCGTTGGGCTATTTCGGTGGAACTGGATCAGCCCCTAAAAACGGAATCCTGGTTAAGGGAGATAATTATTTAGATGCCCTAGCGGAATTGGATACAGTTGTTTTTGATAAGACTGGTACCTTGACCAAGGGGGGCTGACCCCCCTTTTGCTTTTGATTTCTATATAATTTACTTTTGCTCATTGGTTTTAGAATTCGTGGGCCTTTTAATTTTATCCGGTATTGGATTCTTTGGTTTAGGAACCTTAACTACCTCTCCCAGTGTATAATATCTTCCCCACAGGCCTTAACTTAAACATTAAAAATCACCTCTATGGGATGGCTGTCTTAATTTTCCAATATTATTCTAGTGAATCATATAAAGATATTTTGGTAAACATTTCCTTAAATTTATCATGCGACAGTTACAATTATTTGACAACCACATGCGAGATGAATTTCTAGTTAGTGGAGGAAAACAGTTACAGTGTGGCGAAAAAGCAAATATAATCCATTTTATACGTATATCTTAAGGATAAAGGGAGGAGAACTGTTTGAAGGGTTTGACTGGTAAAGGCAAAATATGGGTAGTTATTTGTTTATTTTTAGCCAATTTATTAACACCTGCAGTTGGGTTGGCTGCAAAAACCGATATCCCGACAGATGTCGCGGAACACTGGGCCCAGCCTATGATAGCAGATTGGGTCGCCGGTGGTCTGGCGAATGACTACCCGGATGGAACTTTTAAGCCGGATGAGCCAATAAGCCAGACTGAATTTATTGATCTGTTAAAGCAGGCTTTTGACTATGCTCAAGCACAAGCACTTAGTTATAATGATCAGTCCTATCAAAAATGGTTTAGCGGTGATATAGCTTCAGCAAAAGCTAGAGCTTTTTTAAGTGCTGATCCCGGAAGCAATAGTAGAGACAATGATACCCTTAGTCGTCAGGAAGGTGCAGTAATCCTGGCACGAGTGATGCAGCCCGAGAATGCAGTGTCCACCGATCTTATAAAGAACTTTGCCGATTATACCGATATTGCCGGTTGGAGTCAGGATGCCATTGCAGCGTTGCTAGCCAAGGGTTATATAAGTGGATATACAGACCATTGTTATTACCCGCAGAAAGCTATGAGCCGAGCGGAAGCAATATCCCTATTAAACCGTATGTTTGCTTTCAGGCAAGTTCAGCCGGGAGACGCAATTGCCAGTATAGAGGAACAGAATACCGGCCGCTATTTTGAAAAGGTCCGTACGGAGCCGCTGTTAGTACGCGATTTTTTACTGAACATGCCCAAGGGTGACGATCTTCACAATCATATGAGCGGAGCGATTTTTGCCGAGCAATACATAAGCTGGGCCGCTCAGGACGGCTATTATATTGATACGGATAGTTGTACTTTTATGAAATCTCCTCAGGGAAGTAGCAAAACCATCATGCCGGTAGCGGAAGCAATTAAAAGCGAACAGCTTTACAACAAAATAATCGATACCCTGTCCATGCGTAATTTTACAGCCGGGGTAGAGACCGGTCACGATCATTTCTTCAATACTTTTGAAAAATTTGGTGCAGTTGCTGATACTCATCCCGCTGATATGCTGGCTGCCATTATCAGCCATGCCCAAAGTCAGAATATAGATAATCTGGAATTGATGGCTGGATTTCAGGGGAGCAATATCACTAATCTAGTCAAGGATACTCCCTGGGATATTAAGCAAATGGATACTATTTATAAGAAACTGGTAAATGATCCTCTGTTTAAAACCTATATAAAAAGCAGTAAGCAAGGTATTGATTTTATAGAGGCAGATGCAGAAAAGAAGGTAGACGCTGCTAATGATGCCAATGTTGCTGCAGATAAAGTAGAAGTCAGGTATATCTGCTCAGTAAATCGCACCTTGCCTAATATACAAGTCTTTGCGTTAACGGTTTTTGCTTATGAACTTTGTCGGGCTGATTCAAGGGTGGTAGGAATTACATTTTTAGCTCCCGAGGACAATGCCAGTGCTCTGGCTAATTATAAAGAACATATGCAAATGCTGGAGTATTTGAATCAAGTTGAACCGGGCGTTAATATTGATTTACATGCCGGCGAACTAAGTCCAGAGTATGCCGGAGCTGAAGATTTGCGTTTCCATATTCGCGAAGCGGTTGAAATTGCTCATGCAAAAAGGGTCGGGCATGGAGTTGATGTAAAATATGAAGATAACTATACAGAACTACTTAAGGAAATGGCGGAAAGTCAGACCGCTGTTGATATACTGCTGACCAGCAATGATCAGATTTTAGGGATCAAAAACAACGACCATCCTTTTACAACGTATTTGTCTTACGGTGTGCCGGTAGTTTTAGCCACTGATGATGAAGGGGTTTCCCGCAATGACCTAACCAATGAATTTCAACGAGCTTCACAAACGTATAACCTGAAATATCAGGATATTAAAATGCTGGCTCGCAATAGTTTGGAATATAGCTTTTTACCTGGAACCAGCATATGGAGAACAACCAGTCCTTATACCCTGAAAGATGAGTTCGCACAGGAGATACCGGGCAGCCCTGATATTTCTCCGGAAGGTCAAAAAATCTTGGCGGCCAGCCAGCGAGCGGCAGCACAGTGGGATTTGGAGACCGAGTTTAGGGAGTTTGAACAGAAAATATCTCCAATGTATGAGAATATAAACAATTAAATAAATAGCCTTGGAGTCGCCGAAACAGGCAACTCCATCCGCGAACAAATAAAACTCAGATTATTAGGAGTTGATTCTATTGGCGATTTTACATAGAAAAGGTGTACGCTCTAGCTTTCTCTTTGCAATTATCGTAGTCCTGGCACTGCTCATGGGGCAGAATTTCGCATGGGCAGCTGATACGGCTAGTATAGAAGTTCAGCCCATACAAGTATTTATCAACGGAGAAAACAGTACGGATAAGCTCTCGACGGAAGGGGGACAACCTTACTTTTATGACGGTCACACCTACCTTCCTGTTCGTGCAGCAGCCGAGCAATTAGGCATTCCGGTTCGCTGGGTTCCGGAAAGCAACAGCATCTATATTGGTGATTTGAGCCATAGTCCCAACCCGTTGTTAAGAAATCTTGGCCAAGCCGGCCAGACACCTTTATTTGCAGAAATTAAGCCGGAGCATTTTATCCCGGCATTGGAATATGCTGTGGCTGCAGAACGACAGGATATTGAAGAGATTATCCAAAATCCGGAGGCGCCTAGCTTTGCTAATACCATTGAACCACTAGAAAGAATGAATTTAAGCAAAGAGATTAGCAATATATTGGATTTGCTGAATGCAGCCGAGAACAATGATGCATTAAACAAAGTAGCCAACGATGCAGTGGTAATTCTCTCCGATCATGAAAATAATATCTTTTTTAATAAAGCTCTTTTTGACAGAGTGGCCCAGGTTCACCGGCAGGCAGGGTCGCAGAACCTAACTTCAGAACAGTTAAACCTGTTGGGTAAATACTACCAGAATTTTATTGACAATGGGGTTAATTTGACCGAGGAGCAACAGAAAGAAATGCGTCAAATTGACAGTCGTCTGGCTACTCTTTCCAACCAGTTTCCTGTCAATCTCCTAAATGATACCAATGCCAGCTATATGCTCATTACTGATCCGCAAGAACTGAGCGGATTGCCTGACAATCTGGTGGAACAAGCAGCTCAGGAGGCCCAAAAGAGAGAGATGCACGGATGGTGTTTTACGATGGACGATCCTACCGTATTTACATTCCTAAGTCTGGCAGATAATCGTGACAAGCGCAAGGAAATGTTAGAAAAGTCAAAGTCTATTGGGAGGCTGACCCCGGAAACAGATAATCAGGAAATCGTTAAGGAAATAGTAAATCTGAGACTTCAAAGGTCTAAGCTTTTAGGATTTTCCAATTATGCGGATAGTATTTTGAAAGACCGTATGGCCGGCAATACCGAAACCGTCATGAGCTTTTTGCAGGAATTGACAGACGCATCCCTGCCGGTTGCCCGGCAAGAGATTAAGGAGCTTGAGGAATATGCGCACAGCAAGGGTCTTCAGGAAGCGCTGGAAAACTATGATCGAGCTTATTATAATAACCAATTATTAGAGGAGAAATATAGCTTCAATGAAGAGGCGCTGCGCCCTTATTTCGAACTTAATGCGGTGAAAGCGGGTGTCTTTGAATTAACGAAAAGACTATATGGTTTGCGTTTTGTGCCTAACCGACAGATTCAAGTTTACCATCCCGATGTTGAGGTCTATGAAGTATTTGATGAGAATGACCGCTTACTGGGTATTTTTTATATGGATTTCTTCTGCCGTGATGGCAAAAGTGCAGGAGCATGGACAACTATTGTTAGAATGCAGGAAAAGAGGAATGGGGAGGATGTTCGTCCACTGGTCAATATAGTATATAATTTCTCTCCCCAGTCAGAGCAAGAGCCCGCCTTACTTTCGTTTTATGATGTTACCGTCTTTCTGCACGAATTTGGTCATGGATTGCATCTGCTTCTATCGGACGTAAATTATGCCAGCCTTTCTACTTTTGGTGTTGCTTGGGATTTTGTTGAAATGCCTTCATCTATTATGGAAAACTGGGCCTATGAACCAGAGTTTCTGCGCCTTTTTGCCCGGGATTATAAAACTGGGCAGCTTCTTCCGGATAAAACGATCGAGCGCTTAAATCAAATGCGCACCGTATTAAATGCATATCAATTCACAGGAACGCTGCAATATTCTTTGCTGGACATGGGCTGGCATACTATAACCGAGCCGTTGAACACTTGCGTGGAAGATTTTGAAAATGGAATCCTGAAGGATATTCGGTTGTTTCCGCCAACACCTGGAAGTAGTATCAGTACACAATTCAGCCACCTATTTAGTGACGATTACGCAGCTGGTTATTACAGCTATGTTTGGTCCAATGTATTGGATGCCGAAGCCTTCCAGGTATTTAAGAAAAATGGTATTATGAACCGAAAAGTGGGGGAGGCATTTCGGAAAAAAGTTCTATCCAAGGAAGCTACCGTAGATCCCATGATACTATTCAAGGATTTTGTGGGGCGGGACCCCTCGACCGATGCGCTTCTGAAGCGTGAAGGCCTGCGTTGATTTATGGATATAGGGCTAATATCAACGGTGTTATATTAAAATAATATAAGGGAGGAAAAAGTTCATGAAAAAGAAGCTTTGGCCAGTCATCTTAGTGCTTGGCCTGATGCTGTTGGTCTGGCCTGCAGGTACAATTGCTGCTTCATCTGATATTGAAAATCATTGGGCCCAAGCTAATATTGAGGCCCTGCATGCTAAAGGAATAATAAATGGCGATGACCAGGGCTTATTCAGGCCTAATGATCCGATAAACAGGGCCGAGATGGCAACATTGGTAAATCGGGCATTCGGTTTTAGCAACGATGCCGGCCCAGCATTTGTCGATGTTAAACCGGACGATTGGTTTGCCAAAGCAGTTTCCATTGCTGCAACCCAGGGTTATTTGCAAGGCGTGGGCAATAATCGCATAGATCCCGAAGCTGAGGTTAGCCGAGAGCAGGCAGCAGTAATACTTGCCAGAGTAATGAATCTTACCGAGAGCGGCAGCAACGGCAGTTTTAAAGATAGTGAGCTAATATCTGGATGGGCCCAAGGTATGGTAGGGGCGGTTACTCAAAAAGGCTATATGGTCGGCAACAATAGTTTTTTCCGGCCCGCAGCCCCACTTACCAGAGGTGAAGCAGCTGCCGTCATTGAGCGTATTCTAAGAAGTCAAGCAATACCTCTCAACGATGCAATAACCAGATATGACATTGCTTATTTGCAATCGCTGCCGGGTGGTTTTGTGGATACCATTGCCCGGTACGCTGAGGAGGAAGGACTGACAGTAGCAGAGTTTAAGGCTTTATGCGAAAAGGCCGCGGCGGATATGTCCCCGGATGAGCTTGCCAAAATGAATAATATCCGCGCTAAACAAATGAAACCGACACCGGATACGCTCATGCAAAAGGTCATTACTATTTATGATATGAACAAATATCTTTCCGGTGAATACAAAACACCTAAAGGATTTATTTCCATCTGTGCTGATGTAAAGCAATATAAAAACTTACAGGATTGCTATTATGGACTCCGCCTGGATTACAATGGTACATATTTTAAACCAGACGAAAAGAGTTATGCTGTTATCCGTTTTAGGGCGGCAAATATTGGAAAGGTGACAATTCCCAGATCAAAGATAAACAGCGGGACATTCGAAGATCCCTATCCTTTTGGCGGGGCGGGATTTACGACCGGCACCAACGGCCGTTGGGGTTCCCCGGAATGGGTGATGCCGGAATTTACTGTTCTTGATGACGGCGCCCAAATTTTTGAGCTATTTCAAGATGGGACAGAAGTGCTCAAGGCAATTTACCGAGCTGAAGCAGGTCAATTTGTAGCTGTGGAGTGATGACGGTGCGGATGGGAATGTATGCAACTTATAACGGTAAAGAATATAAAGCAGCCAAAGTGAACGGTGCAGTATATAAGTTGATTGATGACGGGTTTGAGCCGGCGGCTGGATTTTACGCATCTGAATTTGCGCCTTTAAACTTTATGAAAATAGTATCCCGCAATGATTTGGATAGAGTTTATATTGTCAAGACCTACGCAGAGTTTAAAGGGGAACGATTTGAGGTTATGGAAGATAATGATGACACAGTAACAATTACCACATCAGATGCACAGGCAGCAAAACGAATTGGTATGAATAAGATAGATAGATATGACTTCCGGTTAAAGGTGTGTAAAAGTGAAGTTGTAAGATTTATTGAAGAAATCGGCCAATGGGAATAGAAGCGGCTGCTTAATTGCTCACATTTTTACATCATGGAGGAAGTTTGAAATATGTTTGGAATCGAAAATTATGGCGTTTTTATTTTGTCCGCAGTAACATTGAACTTAATACCGGGCGCAGATACGATGTATATTCTGGGAAGCAGCATGTCCAATGGAAGAAATGCAGGAATCTTATCTGCATTGGGGATTTCTGCCGGGTGTATCGTGCATACCGTGATGGCTGCTTTGGGGCTGTCCGTCATACTTTCAAGATCAGCCCTGGCCTTTGATCTAATCAAATATATAGGAGCAATCTATCTGGTTTATCTTGGTGTACGCTCGTTACTGGCGAAATCTCCGTTACTGGCGAAAAATGATAAAAATACAAAGAACAGTGATAAAAAAATATTCTTGCAGGCAGTTATGACCAATGTGCTGAATCCGAAAGTTGCACTGTTTTTCCTGGCATTTTTACCTCAATTCATTGATCCTGCGAATACCTATGGAGCGCTGCCGTTTTTACTGCTAGGCATTACATTTATTATTACCGGAACTATATGGGGAATTGTACTGGCACTGTGTACCTCATATTTCGCCGGCAAATTGAGCAGTAAGTCCGAGACTCCCGGTTTGCTGAATAAAATTACAGGCGTTATTTTTATAGGTCTGGGGTTAAATTTATTAAGAACCAAATTAGCAAGCTAATTCAAGAGTGTTCATATTTAATTCGACATTTTGGTACAATTATTATCTTATTTTGGCTATGTTATGTGGTAATATTATTTTGATAAATAAAAGTTGGGAGGAAGAATTAATGAAAAAGGTTCTAAGTTTAGTACTAGTCCTGTTGCTGTCAATCAGCGTATTGGCAGGATGCGGTGGTAGCACGAAGAAGGCTGAACAACCGAAAGATACCGTGTATAAAATCGCAACGGATACAACTTTTGCACCATTTGAATTCCAGGATAAATCCGGTAATTATGTAGGAATCGACATCGAGATTCTGAAAGCAATTGCTGAGGACCAAGGGTTTAAGTATAAACTCGATCCGCTTGGATTTAATGCCGCAGTGGCAGCACTGGAATCCAATCAGGCCGATGGAGTCATCGCGGGTATGAGTATTACCAAAGAGCGTCAGCAGAAATATGATTTCTCTGCACCATACTATGATTCCGGCGTTGTCATGGCAGTAAGTGCATCCAATGATACAATCAAATCCTACAAGGATCTGGCGGGAAAGAAAGTGGCTGTAAAAACTGGAACGGAAGGCGCCACTTTTGCAGAATCGATTAAAGCTGCTAATGGATTTGAACTGGTTTATTTCGATGAATCCCCGTTGATGTATGAAGATGTCAAGACAGGAAACTCTGTGGCATGTTTCGAAGATTACCCGGTTATGGGATACGGAATCTCTCAGGGTAATGGACTTAAGATGGTTACAGATATGGAAAAGGGATCCTCCTACGGTTTTGCAGTTATGAAGGGTAAAAATGCAGAACTTCTGAAAATGTTCGATGCAGGCTTTAAACATATCAAAGAAAACGGAAAGTATCAGGAAATCATAGATAAGTATATTTCTGCTAAATAAAGAGGTAACGAGGAAAGATTAATGAATTTAGGTAAAGTTTTCAGCGAAGTTTATCCGCTTTTGCTTAATGGTCTATGGATTACAATAGAAGTGACAGTACTGTCACTTCTATTGGCATTTATACTGGGATTATTTTCCTGCTTCATGGGCATGTCAAAAACGACGCCGCTTCGCTGGATATCGAAAATATATGTTGGAATCATCAGGGGAACTCCGCTGTTGGTTCAGGTTTTTTATATTTATTTTGCAATTCCGCAGCTGCTTCAGTTTTTGGGGTTTGATTTGAGATTTACTCCATTCTCCGCGGGACTGATCACATTGACACTGAATGCTGGTGCTTATATGTCAGAAATCTTCCGGGGGGCGATCAATGCTGTGAACCCGGGTCAGATGGAAGCGGCCAGAAGCCTGGGGCTTTCACACGCACAGGCCATGAAAAAGGTCGTTTTGCCCCAGGCGCTGCGCATCTGCCTGCCATCCCTGGTTAACCAGTTTATTATCACATTGAAGGACTCTTCTCTTATTTCAGTTATCGGCCTTGCTGATATCATGTATCAGGCCAAAATATATGTCGGACGATCCATGGAGTCTTTTGCTACGTATACCTGGGTCGGTTTATTCTACTTTGTCGTGATTGCCATTCTTACTCAAATAGCCAAGACTGTTGAGAGGAGGGTGAATATATGACAGCCCAGATCATTGTAAAAAACCTGCATAAATATTTCGGGGAACTGGAAGTATTGAAAGGTATTAACCTGGAAATAAATAAAGGGCAGGTTGTCTGTGTCATTGGGCCCAGCGGCTCAGGAAAATCAACTTTTCTGAGATGCATTAACCGGCTGGAAGAACCGACGGCAGGAGACATCATGGTTGATGACATCATGATTACTGATCCTGGTGTGGACATTAATAAAGTCAGAAGACGTATCGGAATGGTTTTCCAGCAGTTTAACCTGTTTCCGCATCTTAGTGCTAAGCAGAACATCATGATGGCACCTCTGGAATTAAAACTAAAGACCAGGAATG
>JBDKUD010000221.1:0-1639 GCA_039679805.1 Syntrophomonas sp.
CATTGATGCACTTGAAAATCATTTGGAGACAGCGTTACGCAATATGGAAAATAACCCAGATCGCGTCTATTCAATCGTGGCTTGGCCTTGGATTATTAATGCACTGTAGATTTAGAAATGGAATAAGTACCTGCGGGAATTTCTTTACGGGGATGCGGCACGACAACAAGCCTGGCGCCTTTTCGGAACTTCCTATGGCTGCCTGTTTGCCCCGTTTCTGCAAACCCATGATGCAGCAGCATGGCAATGACGTGATCCGATGAATATAGCTTAGACATTGATTAGTGTTTCACCCAGAGCGGCATTCTCTATAGATTGATAGAGTTCAACGGCCTCTTTCAAATTTGATACGGCTTCCTCCATTGTGTCACCGCAACTGGCAACGTCGATATTCAGCCCTTGGGAAACGAAATATTTCCCTTCCTGGTAAATAACATATTTTAATGTTTTCATGCTTTGCTCCTTAAGGTGCATTTTTATTATATTTATATCAGACAAGTGAGATTTTGTAAAAACATTACCGCGGTTAGCCCTGGGTTATCCCCAATTGGTATTATGTCCAGGATACTCCGGAATACTGCCAGAGAAATATTTAAATGCCTTCTGAATAACATTGAATGATAATAGTTGACATTTGAAGGTTATGATATATAATTATCTCAGGAGTTGATTATGCCGAAAACTATAACATTAAGAATTGATGAAAACGTGTATGACCTGTTTAAAACAGCTGCCAGTGCTGAAAAACGCACTATTTCCAATTTTATTGAATACGCCGCCTTGAATTATTTGACTGAAGAAACCTATGTCTCCGATGCGGAAATGCACGACATTCTTGCAGATCAGAAATTATTGCAATCGCTGAAAAACGCAAAAAAAGACGTAAAAAAAGGGAAATATAAAGTTGTCGCTTAATTTTAATATTGCTGAAACGGAAACATTTTCCCGGTCAATTACTCAACCTGAATACAAAAAAATTTACGAAAAAATTAAGAATTATGTTTATCCTCAATTAAAATTGAGTCCGTATTTTGGCAATAACATCAAAAGATTAAAAGGTGAATTAAAAGATATCCACCGCTATCGAATCGGAGATTACAGATTATTTTATACGATAGATGCAGACAAATTGTTAGTCTTTGTTCTGGATATTAAACGCCGTAATGATGCTTACTGACACCGGCGTAAAGTTTAAACGATGACTGTGGAGTTATCAGAAATATCTGTTAATATCCTACCTTATTTACTGTCGATCATCTAATTCTTTACTATAAAAACAAAATAGTAAACTACTCAATCTTTTGATGAACTCGTAAAAAGTCCGGTTTTGTCATTCTGAGGAGCGCCAGCGACGAAGAATCTCTTTTAATATTAGATTCTTCGCTTTCGCTCAGGATGTTACTGATCGGTGCTATAGAGCCATTCTGTGATCGGCGTAATCAAGCCAGTTTATGATCACCGTAATGGAGCCACATTATGATCGGCGTAATAAGGCCACCTGCTGATCGGCGTAATCGAGCCACATATTATTTTTTTATAGAGTTCAAAAAACATCTCGGACAAGACAAAAACTTCGGTATGCTTCCGGCAACGCCAAGCTGGAGGATACGACCAATGAGCAACAGGAGGTTCGAGATGT
>JBDKUD010000078.1:0-6267 GCA_039679805.1 Syntrophomonas sp.
GCTACTGGTTCGGCGAGCCCCGTTTTAATTAAGAAGGCCAGTGAAAGTGGGGCTGGACGTTGGGTGATACTTCAGGTGCCTACCCTCTCGTTTTACGAGTATTGTGAATTGTTAGAAATACCGGAGCCTCCACAGTTATCGGCTGAAATACGGCCGACAGCACTTGTGAGGCTTGATCGGCGCGAGTGGAATTATTTATTCTCCAAGCTATCCGGTCTGCAAAAGCATTTTAACAGGTATATGCAGGTGGGGGGCTTCCCGGAATTAGCCTTATCCAAAGATGAATATTTAGCGCAGCGGATAATGCGGGAAGATGTTGTAGATAAAGTGCTGAAGCGGGATATTCCGTCTCTTTATAGCGTTAGAAATGTAAATGAGCTGGAGAAAATTTTTCTTTATTTGTGCTACTATTCATCGAATATCATATCCGTTGATGCGATTGCCAGGGAGCTCGTCAATGTCAGCCGGGCTACAGTAGAGGGATATATTCAATATATGGAAAGCGCCAACCTTATATATCGCAGCTACCCGGTTGATTTAGGTGGAAAAAAGATTTTAAAAGCGCGTGCCAAAATATATATAGCTGATGCAGCCATACGAAATGCGGTGCTTATGCAGGAAGATATCTTCACCAACCCCGATGAAATGGGCATTATGGCTGAGACTGCTGTCTATAAGCATGTTGCGGCATTTTATTATCAAAATACCACCAGTGTTGGTTACTACCGCGGGGGGAAGGGCGACAAGGAAATCGATATCGTGGTTGACTTTCCTAAAGGCCGGATTCTTATCGAAGTTAAATATCGAGAAAACGCAGCCATCGGGCCTAAGGATGCCATTTACCAGCACACAGATGAAGCGGCTTCGTCAATCGTGGTCACCAAAAAGGAAGATGATTATGGTCTTCAGGAGTCAGCTGGGAAAGCGAAGATTTTACGAATTCCCGCTTTTGCGTTTCTGTACCTGCTGGGGAATGCAGAGAAATATGGATACAAGGGAGATAAATTTTCCTAAAAATAAAAGTATTCGCCGGAATCTGGACCTATCTTGCTTTTTTAACCAAATCAAATAGCCGCTTATTCTGATAAATCCGCTCCTTACCCAGTTTTTCAGAGACCAGGAACCCCTGTTCCTCCAGGGCATTAAGATAATTAACCGCTGTCCGCCTCGAAACCCCCAGGCCTTCTTCGATATATTGGGTCTTGGTGTAGAACTCATAAAAGAGCAGGTCAATGAGCTCCCTGGAATAGATTTTGGGGAGCTTTTCTCTGATTTCGGCCGTCATGGCATCAACTTTGGCATTTATACTCTTTACCAGGTCCAGGGTTTTTTCAGCCGTTTCCTCAATACCAGTAAGGATATAGACAATCCAATCCTCCCATTTACCCTTTGTCCGTATCTCCTGCAAAAGCGTATAATAGGCCGTTTTATTATTGACGATGTAGCTGCTTAGATACAAAATCGGGCTGTCCAACAGGTCTTTAAGAACCAGGTAAAGTACATTGAGAATTCGGCCGGCTCTCCCATTGCCATCATAAAAGGGGTGTGTGCTTTCAAACTGATAGTGGATTACAGCCAACTTTATTAACGGGTCAACGCCATCAAAATCATCGTTGATATATCTTTCAAGGTTGGCCATTAGATCTAAGATCTCTTTTTCACCGGTGGGCGGAGTATAAATGATTTCACTGGTAGCTTCGTTTCGTAGAACCGTACCTGGCAGTTTGCGTATTCCGGCCCGGTTGTTTTCGATCTGGGAGTGTATATCAATGATCATGTTGGTGGTGATCATTTCACGCTCCTTGACCAATTGATAACCATACCAAAGGGCGGTTCGATAGCTTACTACTTCTTTGGCGGCAGGATTTTTATAACCGTTTTGGCTCATAGCTTTATACAGCTCATCATGGGTTGTAATGATATTTTCTATTGCTGAGCTGTCTTTTGCCTCGTTGATGGTTACGGCATTGATTAGTATATGTTTGTTGGGAATAGTTGAGGCATATCCTTTTAACTCGGCCAATGCCCGGTTGGCTCTGGCCAGCTGCTTCAAAACCGGTTTCGTTTCAAGCTCCACCTTAGGCGGCAACATAGGTAATGTATGTTCATTCATTGCATATATATCCATATAGGTATTATATGGCCGTTTTTTACCTATGTAAACGCAACATGGGTAAAATAGGTAAAGTTTTTACCCATGTAACCGTCTTAGATAGATCACATTAAGTCGTGGCAATTTGTTTCAAAGCACCCGAACATCCTATAAAAGGAGTTGTGTAAACCGTATAATCTTAAGAACGGCGCGGTCTGGGTGGGTTCGGCGAATGTAGCATCCACAAAGCAGATAATCCTTTTTATATTTATTAGAGATATCTGATTTTTTACTAGTTGCTCCTATAAAGTGCTGGAAGGAAACGTTGCCTGGTATGGAGAAATATGTAAAAATGTATTGAGGAATTCAGCAAAGGTTGAATAAATCGACCTTGCAAGGGGAGAGCTTAGTATGAGTGATGTCTCTTTAGTTGTTTTACAAACGTTAAGTAAAGGAATCATTAACAGTCTACCGGATATCTGGTGGCTATTTGCACTGATTCTGGTAGTGCCTTTGGGCAAGTTTATTTATCGCCTATATGAAGCGAAACGCCTGGTCAGTTCGGGAATACTTGAAATAGACAAGATGGATGGAAAGACCTTCGAGAAATACCTGGAGGTATTATTTAAGAAATTGGGCTACCGGGTAGAACGGACCCGCTATATAGGAGATTTCGGAGCTGATCTGGTTACCGTAAAGAATGGGGTTAAGACTATAATCCAGGCCAAGCGTCACAAAGGCACAGTGGGGATCAAAGCGGTCCAGGAAGCAGTAGCCGCCAAAGGATATTATGACTGCTCCGCTGCTATGGTAGTGACCAATAGTGTTTTCACAAAACAGGCGGCAGAACTGGCCAGAGCGAACGGAGTAATACTCTGGGAACGAAATGATTTGGTTGATGCGCTGTTATCCGTAAAACAAGAAGGCTCCATCAATGCTGAGATGGAAAGTATTGGGGCAATTGAAGCAGCAGCTGCCATGGAGCCAGTCAATATGGCTGGAGAAACCTGCGCCATCTGCGGCCAGGTCGTATCGGAAAAAGTCAGGCAGTATTGTCTGGATCATTCCCAGCGCTTCAGCGGAAAGATTTATTGTTTCCAGCATCAGAAAAACGTAAAATAGTCTAATTTCTCGAGTTGATGGAACAGCGGAGGATAATTCATTGAGTGACATAATAGACGTGACTGCTGCAATCCTGATTAAAGATCGCAAAGTGCTCATTGCCCAAAGACCTGCAAACGATCAACTTGCTGGTTGTTGGGAATTCCCCGGAGGAAAATTGGAGCCTGGGGAAAGTCCGGAGGAATGTCTGGCCCGGGAAATGAAAGAAGAGTTCTGTATTACCGTTGAGATAGGAGATTTTGTCGGAAGTAGCATCTATGCCTATCAGGATAAGGAGATAAGATTATTAGCCTATTTGTGTAAATGGATAGATGGGGATATGCAATCTACTATCCATGACTCTTATCATTGGGCTTCACCGCAGGATTTAGAAACATATGACTTTGCGCCGGCCGATATACTATTCGTGGATTGCTTAAGGAGAGATTTTGATCAAGTTTGTGCACGGTTTGAAACCTGGTGATGTCATATGATAATGGGTAATAGTTGCCATAGCTATGGGATTCTTTGGGGAGGGATATAATTGGCAAGTAGAAATCCTATCGGTACTGCTATTATGATTGCATTTATGCGGGGATTTCACGCAGTAAATGATGATCCTAAGATATTTAATGATACACTCGCCTATGAATTGCTACCGGAGGAAGTCCGGGAAGGATTAAAACAGCATTTAACCGAGTCTGCTGCACAAATGGCCCCGGAACTAGCGAAAGAATGTGTAGATGCTGAAGCTTCCTTTCGTCTGGCTGTGCACACTATGGCCGGTCCCATGCTGGCTAGAGCACGATTTATGGAAGACCGGCTTGAAGATGCCATTGGGAAAGGAATAAGTCAATACATAATACTAGGGGCAGGACTGGATACCTTTGCTTTTCGTCGTCTAGATCTGGCTGACCGCCTGCAAGTATTCGAACTTGACCTCCCTGATGTGCAGGAAATAAAACAGCGGCGGTTAGCACAGCTTAACCTACCAAAACCACATAATTTGCATTTTATTCCGGTGGATTTCACTCAACAAACTCTAACTTCTGTGCTTAAAATAGCAGAATATGATCCCGGGCGATTGAGTTTTTTTAGTTGGATGGGCGTGACCCAATACCTGCCGCTTGAGGCGGTATGGGCAACGCTTAAAGATATAGTAAGTTTATCAACTGCCGGTAGTGAGATCGTATTTGATTATTATGACAAATCAGCATTTGATCCCGAAAAAACCTCCCATCGGCTTAAATATATTATTGAAACTACCAGAAGTATTGGAGAGGCCATCATCACTGGGTTTGAGCCATCGAAACTTAGCATGGAACTGGCACCCCTGGGATTACGTCTACTGGATAACCTGGGTCGGGAAGAGATTCAGCAAAGATACTTTAAAGAATGTACCCAGGGTTATTCAGCGGGTGATTACATACATTTTGCCTGTGCCGAAGTTATTTGATTGAGAATAACTGCCCGAAAGGGTTGCCATTAATCTTTATAGGCCAATATGTGGGACTTTGGTATGTAACGTATTTATTAGCATTAACAAAAGAGAAAAGGGCCCTTCACGATTATATTGTTTATATTGTTAAAACCAAGGTGATTAAGGTAGATTGCAATCCAAAAGAAAATCGAAAAGCTTTCCTAAATTACTTCCTATCTGAGTACCGAAGTCATATGGAAAAACAATGATATAACAAAAGGAAGGGTTCTCTACCCTCCCTTATTTTTTCAGCTATTTCAGCTCGCTAATTCCCTGTTTCTATTTACTTTAAATGCTCAGTGGTTAGAGGCTCCCTCCACCTTAATTATAATATATAAAAAAATGTAAATGCAGACTGTTTGTTCCCATTTGCTGCTGTTATAATCAATAGCACGTTTATGCGATTTGTTGGAGGGGCAATATTAAAGAAGGAATTGCCAGAGGAGGGCAGCGTATGAGTTCCTTTGTGCTTGGTTTTCAGGATATTGACAAAACAAAACTCATGGTTGTTGGGGGCAAAGGCGCGAACCTGGGGGAGCTCACCAGGATTGAAGGGATACCCGTACCAGATGGCTTTTGTATTTCTACTGAAGTCTTTAAAAGAGTTATTTGGGAAACGCCGTCGATTAACGAATTACTTGATCAGTTATCGCTTCTAAAGGTGGAAGACCAGGATAAAATCGGTGAACTTAGCGGTGAGATTCGTAAGGCTATCGAAGGGATAGCCATCCCTGAAGACATTAGTGAAGAGATCACCCGCCACCTCTTAAGGCTTGGTGGGAAAGATGCCTATGCGGTACGCTCCAGCGCAACTGCAGAGGATTTACCGACGGCTTCCTTTGCAGGCCAGCAGGATACGTATTTGAACGTTATCGGTAAGAAGGCAATCCTAAAGTATATCGGCAAGTGCTGGGCATCTTTATTTACTGACCGGGCGGTAATATACCGCCTTCAAAACGGCTTCGACCACCGTAAAGTATACCTGTCTGTGGTTGTTCAAAAGATGGTCTTCCCGCAGGCGTCAGGGATTATGTTTACTGCTGATCCAGTCACATCTAATAGGAAAGTGTTATCCATTGATGCCAGCTTCGGACTTGGTGAGGCTTTGGTCTCCGGCCTGGTGAATGCTGATAACTATAAAGTGCGTGAGGGCAAGGTTATTGATAAGAAGATATCCACCAAGACGCTGGCTGTTTATGCCTTAAAAGATGGCGGTACGAAAGAACAGGAGATAGAGCCTGAGCGGCAGAATAGGCAAGCGCTGACGGATGAGCAGATTTTGCAGCTTGAGTACATTGGCAGAAAGATCGAAGAACATTTCAGCCGCCCCCAGGACATCGAATGGTGTTTGGTTGATGATGCGTTTTTTATAGTCCAGAGCCGGCCGATCACTACTTTATACCCGATCCCGCAAGCGAATGACGGGGAAAATCATGCCTATGTATCTGTCGGTCATCAACAAATGATGACAGACCCCATGAAACCATTGGGAATTTCTTTTTTCCTGTTAACGACTCTTGCACCCATGTGTAAAGCTGGGGGAAGGTTGTTTGTTGACGTTACCCATATGCTGGCTTCACCTGACAGCAGAGCA
>JBDKUD010000142.1:0-3383 GCA_039679805.1 Syntrophomonas sp.
ATTAAGTACATCTTGATCTTTTAAGATGCATGAAGGAAATAGAAATGAGATACTTATATGTTTTCTATGGAGTCATCGCAGCTTTTAAAGCAAGAGCTGTTTACATTATTTGTATTATATGTATATAGTAATTTAATAGAGGTGACTCATTATGAAGAGACCAGATAAAGATAATAGTCATTATTTCAACTTTACTTATAATATTAAGTCAAAATGCTGATTTCTAAATTCACAATATACTTTATGCCCGTTGTGGCTTTAATTTTACTGTTATGGTTTAGCTATGGACCCAAAGAACCTAATACGCATAATTAACATTAAGTAAAATTAGAATTTTGGAGGTCAAAAATATGAACAAGCCTCAAAAGCTGACGGTTTTATTTTGCTTGCTAACTTCTGCATCTGTAATGTTTGGGCAGGCAGCAAAAACTTCTTCGTTCTATGCCTCATCGGTTGCGTATTTGGCAGGGTTGGTATTTATCATTTTAGCTGCTATCAATGCTGTTAAAGCGTATGATGAGAAAGAAGGTAAAAACCCGAAATAACATAATACCTATCGAATTACATCGTGAATAAAAGTAATTGGCTGGGGCTCAATATCACCAATGGCAAATGCTTTACTGGCTACACTTTCTGCTTCCCGGCAATCATCCTGATTAGTATGCAGAATGCATAACGTCTCACCAACATTTACTTTATCTCCTACTTTTTTCACCAGTGTAACACCTGCTGAGTAGTCAATCTTATCTTCCTTGGTTTTTCTTCCGGCTCCCAGTAACATAGCTGCTATGCCAATACTCTCAGCTTCAATAGAATTCACATAGCCGCTGCTTAAAGCCTTGATTTCAATGTGATTTTGGGCTAGGGGCAATTTATCAGGATTATCTATAACCTGTGGATTTCCCCCTTGAATTTCAACCAGCTGTTTTAGTTTGTTAATAGCTTCGCCTGATTTAATAATATTACCTAATTCTTTATAAGCAGTATCAAAATCTGCAAAAGAACCGCCCAGGACTGCCATATAAGAGGCGATTGTCAAAGAAACAGCAGTTATATCTTCAGCACCTTGACCCTTTAAAACATCAATAGCTTCTCTGACTTCATTGGCATTCCCTACTTCATGCCCCAGCGGTTGGCTCATATCAGTAACTACAGCAATAGTTTGTCTGTTTAACGATTTCCCGATTTCCACCATGGTTTTGGCTAACTCCCGGGCTTCATCTATCGATTTCATAAATGCCCCTGACCCTACTTTGACATCTAAAACAATACATTCTGCACCGGAGGCAATTTTCTTGCTCATTACTGAACTGGCTATCAGGGGAATGCTGTCTACTGTTGCAGTTACATCTCTTAACGCATATATTTTCTTATCAGCGGGAGTTAGATTAGCAGATTGACCTGCTATAGCCATCTTATATTGATTTACATTAGATATAAATTTTTCCTTGCTCAGTTCTATCTTAAAACCTTCTATGGATTCCAATTTGTCAATAGTACCGCCAGTATGTCCTAAACCCCTGCCACTTATTTTGGCAACCGGAACTCCCACACAAGCCATTAAGGGCAATACTATTAAACTTACTTTATCCCCCACTCCACCGGTTGAATGTTTATCTACTTTTACCCCATTAATTGCTGATAAATCTACCACATCACCAGATTTTACATAGGCCATAGTTAAATCGGCAATTTCTCTCTTTTTCATTCCCTTAAAATATACAGCCATTAAAAACGCTGACATTTGATAGTCAGGTATCTCCCCGTTTGTATATCCTCGAACAATAAAATCAATTTCTTCTCCCGTTAAAAATCCACCATTTTTCTTTTTCTGTATAAGGTTAACCATTCTCACTGCCCATCGACTCCCTATTGATTACTTTCTAACCAGTGGATAAAAGCTCTCTCCCTCAATACCTTCAGCCTCGACTCCCAGATGGTCAGTAATGGAGAGCCCCAGGTCAGCAAAACTATTGCGCAGGGACAAATCTACCCCCGGCACCAGGTTTTTACCAAAGACCAATAAAGGAACATGTTCCCGGGAGTGGTCAGTGCTAATAGTTGTAGGATCACACCCATGATCAGCTGTAATAATAAGCATATCCTCAGGCAGCATAGCTGCCATAATATCAGGTAAAAAAGAATCGAATTCCTCCAGAGCGTGAGCATACCCGGCAGCTTCGTTTCTATGTCCATAAAGCTGGTCAAAGTCGATAAGATTGGCGAAAATCAGCCCTTCGAACTCATTTTTTATAACACTTATAATTTTCTCTATTCCATCCCGGTTATTTTTAGTGGGGTATGATTCAGTAATCCCCCGCCCAGCAAAAATATCTTTAATCTTCCCTATACCGATAACCTTTTGCCTTGATTCAATAATAATGTCCAGTACATTTTTATCCGGTTCCAAGGAAAAATCATGCCGGTTAGGTGTACGGACAAAGTGACCTGGTTCACCTATAAATGGCCTTGCTATTACCCTGCCCACTCCCTGTTCCCCGGTCAACAAACCGCGAGCTATTTTGCACATTTCATACAGTCTTTCCAGAGGAATAACTTCTTCATGAGCAGCAATCTGAAATACGCTATCTGCCGAGGTATAGACTATGGGAAAACCGGTCTTAATATGTTCCCGGCCTAATTCTTCAATAATAACAGTCCCGGAAGCCACTTTATTACCCAGAGTCCTGGTACCAATAAGCCGCTCGAATTCCTTGATTAATTCATCCGGGAATCCATGCGGGTAGGTCGGAAAGGGTTGGGATAGTATCTGTCCCATCATTTCCCAGTGACCAGTGGTAGTATCCTTACCGCAGGACTTTTCCTTCATTTTTCCAAAGGCTCCCGCGGCGTTTGGTACCGGCGATACTCCCTTTAAGTCTTCCAGGTTCCCCAAACCCAGCTGTGCCATGTTAGGCAGTTTCAATCCACCTACTGCCAGGGCAGTATTTTTTAAAGTGTTGGAGTCTTCATCACCATATAAGTTGCTGTCTTCTGATGCTCCAATCCCAACACTGTCCAGAACAATCAAGATGGCTCTTTTTGCCACAGGTAAATCCTCCTTTATTCAGTGAGGCGTTAGGGGTAAGGAGTAATCCTGCAAGACAACTCTTTCTAACACCTAGTACCTAATTTATCCGCTAACGCTAACAGATTCAGGCTTAATTCTGCGAAGAGAAACCGTCTCACTCCTTGTTGACACCTTACGCTCCGTCAACGCCTTACACCTTTTTCCTCACTCCTCACGCCCAATTAAGCCCGCGGGAAATACTGCTGGTACACTTCCCTTAACCTGGTTTTGGTAAGATGCGTATATATCTGAGTAGTGGAAATATCAGCATGTCCCAGCATTTCCTGTACAGCTCTTAAATCTGCCCCATTTT
>JBDKUD010000406.1:0-3530 GCA_039679805.1 Syntrophomonas sp.
TTCATTTTTAATATAATTTAATGTATGATACATTATTTTTAAATAGTAAAAGGGGAGTGATGAGATGCACCAGGATCTTATTGGAGACTTCGCAAAAATAAGAGAAATAAATTTAATGAGAATCAAAGAGGCCAAAGAAAATGGCACCAGGGTGGTGGGTATTTACTGTACTTATTGCCCGCAGGAGTTAATATTGGCTGCCGGGGCAATTCCGGTCGGACTTTGTGGGACTAAAGAAGAACCGATAGCTGCGGCCGAGGAAATATTACCCCGCAATATCTGCCCGTTAATTAAATCTTCTTTTGGGTTTGCGGTTACTGATACCTGTCCCTTCTTCCATTTCTCGGACCTGGTAATAGGTGAAACCACCTGTGACGGAAAGAAAAAGATGTTCGAAATTTTAGGTAATATTAAGCCGGTTCATGTTATGCAACTCCCTCATCTTAACAATACAGAGGCTTCATTTACTCTGTGGGTTGAAGAATTAAAAAGGTTAAAACTGAAGCTGGAAGAAGAATTGGGTGTCACGATAAGTAATGAGGATATTTGGAAGGCTATAGATATTGTAAACCAGGAAACTAAAGCGACTAAAGCTGTTTGTGATCTTAATAAAATGGATCCGCCTCCGCTAACGGGACTTGACCTGCTTACGGTAACCTGGTCAAGGGGCTTTACCACTAACAAAGGTGAAGTGATTAATATGCTGGATGGCCTGGCCGAAGTGCTGGGTGCTGAAGAAAGTGAGGCAGCTGCAGGAAGGCCCCGTATTCTTCTTACCGGGTGCCCGGTAGGGCTGGGTACTGAAAAAGTTATTCGTCTGGTAGAAGAACTGGGTGCTAATGTGGTAGCCATGGAAAATTGTTCGGGCTACAAAACTCTGGAATTGCAGACCAGCCATGAATATGATGACCCCATCGTGGCTCTGGCACATAAATATATACGTATTCCTTGTTCCTGTATGAGCCCTAATCCATATAGATTGGAATTGCTGGAGCGCATGATAAATGATTTCCGGATTGATGCAGTTATCGACCTTACCTGGCAGGCCTGTCATACCTATAATATTGAGGCTTATACCGTAGGCCAACTGGTTAAGGGGCAGGGACTTCCCCATTTGCACCTGGAGAGTGACTATTCCTATTCGGACCTGGAAAGTCTTAAAGTCCGTATTGAAGCTATGCTGGAGATGGTAGAAAAATGATTGGCATGGGTATTGACATTGGTTCGGTAGCCACCAAAGGAGTGCTCGTAAACGGTGATTCCAGGTATCAGGTAATAGTTCCCACCGGTTGGAGCCCGCGTGATGCTGGAATGTCATTAATTTCTGCACTTTTGCAGCAATCCGGTTTGGAACGTCAAAACATTGACCGGGTGTACGCAACTGGATATGGCCGGGTGGCTTTTGACCAGGCTGATAAAACAGTTACCGAAATAAAGTGTCATGCCCGGGGAATAGCAGAACTCTATAGAGAAGTCCGCACTATTATCGATATAGGCGGGCAGGACAGTAAAGTTATCCAGATTGATGAACAAGGCAGAGTTGTGGATTTTGCCATGAATGATAAATGTGCTGCGGGCACCGGACGTTTCTTACAGGTAATGGCAACTGCTCTGGGTATGGATGTAAGTGATCTGGGGAAGGCGGAAAGACCAGATCAAAAACAGACAATTAACAGTATGTGTACTGTTTTCGCAGAATCGGAGATTATCGGTTTACTGGCTCAAGGCCATGATAAAGGTAGTATTATTGCCGGTCTGCACCAGTCGGTGGGTAAAAGGGTGGCGGCCATGGTAAGACGGATGGGTATAAAAGAAAAAGTGGGTTTTACCGGTGGAGTAGCCATGAACCCCGGTGTAAAAAGGGCTTTGCAGGAAGAGCTGGGCTGCCAGGTTATTGTACCAGATATTTGCCAGTACACGGGAGCACTGGGCGCAGCCCTGTTGGCATGTCAAAAGTAATACATATGGAGGTAAAGGGAAGTTCAAAATCTTAATAAGAGTTTTAATAACGACCAAACCAAACATATAGTGCTGATAACCTCAATCTTTCCTGATTGGAGGTCCTACGGGTTAGGGTTCAAGCTTTTTCTGAAGATAATACTGGCAGCAATAATTTAAAGAGATAGGACCTAAATAAAATGGAAAACGACTATAATAAATAATATTAGTATGTATAAGAAAAATTATCAAAGAAGGGGTGAAAATAATGAGTAGAATCGTTGATGCCCGGGGGCTTACCTGTCCGCAGCCGGTTATCCTTACTAAAAGGGCTATGGATGAAGGCGATATAGATGAGCTTACTACTATAGTGGATAACAGCGCTGCACTGGAGAACGTGAGCAAGCTGGGAAAATCACAGGGATATGATGTAAATGTAGAGGAACAGGACCAGAATTATCTTATTCATATGAATAAGACTTGTTGTGAAAATGCAGCTCGGCAGAACTTCAGGGGAGGCGTTGCTATTCTTGTTACCAGTCAATTCTTTGGTCAGGGCAATGAAGAACTGGGTCAGGTACTTATGAAAAGTTTCCTATACTCCCTTAATGAAATGAAGGAACAAATTAAACATATCATTTTTATGAACAGCGGCATTTTTCTAACCTGTGAAGGCTCACCCGTTTTGGAATATTTGCAGGGGCTTGAGGCAGATGGGGTAGAAATTTTATCATGTGGAACATGTTTAGATTTTTATGGCATGAAAGAAAAGCTTGCATCAGGACAGGTTACTAATATGTACACTGCTTTGGATATATTAACAACGGCATCCAAAAGTCTTACTCTTTAAGATCAGGCAATAACGTATAAACAGATTCCTTACATCAGAGGGAGTTTAATACTCCATCTGACGTTAGAAATCGTTATCCAGGAGCTTAGCGCCGCTTAATTGCCGCTTTAATAAGCGGGAGTCTTCACCCTTCGGGTACACGAGCGGCAGTTAGCTATCGGATTATCATTTTACATGGAAAGAACATATGTTGATTATATAACCGGATAAATATACCTGGGGGCGAAAGGGGTAAAGTAATGAATATCGTCTATATGGATAATGCAGCTACATCTTATCCTAAGCCGGAAGCTGTTTATGCCGCTATCAATAATTTCAACCGTAACCTGGGTGGCAACCCGGGGCGGGGCAGCAACCAGCAGACACTGAAAGCCGGCTCGATAATGCTGCAAGCCCGTGAAGCTCTGGCCCGGTTATTTAATATAAATGACTGCTTGAGAATTGCTTTTACTCTGAATATAACTGAAGCTTTGAATACTGGCCTTAAAGGAATATTACGGCCTGGTGACCATGTTATAACAACCAGTATGGAACACAATGCGGTGGCCCGTCCCTTATATGTGCTGGCAAATCAGGGGATAGAGTGGACTACTGTGCAATGTGATCCTGATGGCAGTCTTGATCCGCAAAAGATGAGAGATGCTATTAAATCTAATACCCGTCTGATATGTATGCTGCATGCTTCCAATGTTATCGGAACTGTTATGCCGATAGGCGAAATTGGGAAAATTGCACGGGAAAA
>JBDKUD010000416.1:0-27753 GCA_039679805.1 Syntrophomonas sp.
TTATTATAGCCAGTTAGTTCTGACCGCCGTCTTCCTTTAAAATCTCATCAATGCAATTTTTAATCTCCGGTGTCATTATGGCCCCGGCAAACCTGGGACGACCGTTTATTAAAGTTATGGGATAAGAGTATCCCATTCTCAAAACCTTCTGCATTAAAGGATATTTATCCAAGCCCTCTTTGTCCACATCTACGTATTTGACAACTACCCGGTCGCTATGAACTTTTTGCAGTTCATCGGCTAGTTGACGAGTTAGTTCCTCATAATTAGCAGTTGTTCCACAACTACCTGCTGCAGAGCAGTCACTGGTACAGCTTCAACCTCCGCTGAATACCTGAGTACCCTGAAGAATTTCTACGGTTATAACCTTATCATCAGGCATATATATCCCTCCTAAATAATCTTGACTAATATACTATATCATGCATCATATCAATAAATAATTTAAAAAACAATCAGTCGCATTATATTTATGTACATTTTATAGCTGCTAATATACGAAACAATATTCTACTTATTCATTTTTTCCTGCACAGAATTTAGTTTCTGTGCAATTGATGCTGACTTATCTCTTCTATCATCAATTCTTATTGTTGTTGACACTCTCATTGCTCCATTATCAAAAGGCACCTCATGCATCTTCCTTATGGCCTCAAAGATATCACCCAAATCACCTTCTAATACTGAACCCATCGGGGTTAACACTAGTTTAATTCTCTTATCATCCTCTAACACTTTGTGACAGTTGGCAACATAACTACTAACACTAGTACTCCCTGTTCCCATTGGTATGATTGCTACTTATGCGATTGCCATGATAATTACCTCCTGAATGTTAATTCTTAGATTATAAAATATAATTTACCACTAATTTCAGTTTTTCCTGCCGGGATAATTTTTTAATAACGTGTTCTCTTTTTAGCGCTTCTCCCTTAGATGCGAATTCTTCATAATATTTTAAAACTACCGGATATCTGGTCTTGGTATATTTAGCACCTTGGCCCCTATTATGCTGGGCAATTCTTTTTTCCAAATTAGTTGTCCAACCAGTATAAAGTGTACCGTCTTTACACTCTACAATGTAAACAAAGTTCATTAAATACATTCCTTTTCCATTCTTCATCAGTTTAATTATATTCCTTTATATTTACTGAACGGTATACTTTCCGGGTATTAATAATCTAATCATTTTCTCCATAATAACCGCCGGGCTTGGTGGCGCTTGACCAATAGTTAACAGGAAGCTAAAAATTAGCCCCAAAGCAATTAAGAAAAAGTAAATAACCATAGTCTTGGTTCGGTTATTGGTCTCTAATAAACCTCGTAGATCCAACAGGACTAAAGCGCCAAAAATAGCCACCACACCAAATGCCTGCATAATAAAACACGCCCTTCATCTAACCCTTTTTTGTCTCAGCTTTTTTCTTAAACCATAAGATGATAAGGATAATCAGTGGAATAAATGTTTGAAACGGCAAAACATAATACGGATATATTTCGCCTACCCAACCAAAAAATTGATAAACATTAGTAAAGTTCCATAATGCCAACATAACCATCAAGGCAGCCATGGGAAATACAAATGGTTTATAATCATCCAGGTTAAAAAGTTGGGTAATTCCCAAAGTACATGCATACAGATAAGTAGTAGTTTCTGCACCGCTACCTATTAACAGACTGGACGCAATCAAGGGAGAAACATCTATAGGTCTGGGAATTATTAACGGCGACGCCTGGGCTGGATAAGTTTGGCTCTCCAGTAAAGCTGGACCTAAAACCATAATATCTCGAAATATCGTAATTAAAATTAAAAAGCCTCCCACGGCCACTGCTGAAAACCCGATTTTTTTAAAATTTACATTTTGATTACCTACAGAGGAAATTACTAATAACAATACCAATTCCCCAAAAGGAAAAGCAATCGTATTAAAGCCTGCCTTCAATATTGGTTTTAGTCCATGTTCCAAAAAAGGTAATAAGTTCCCCGGGTCAAACTGTGGTATTAGTAATATGGTTATTGTAATAATGAATAAAACGAAAAAAAAGGCAAGTATGCCTATAATCCTACCAATTACCTCCAGACCGTTTTTTATTGCGTAAGCCGCTAAAAAAACTATTAATATACAAACAAAAAGAATAGGAGTTTCCGAGTATTTTACCGTAAGGGCGTATTCTCCAAATTCTCTCACTACCAATGAACCATTATAGAGGAAATACCATATGTAGAAGATAATTAAGATACTACCTAAATATTTGCCAAAACATTCTTTAAAGATATCAAATAGTGTTTTGGAGGGATTCAATCTTATAATTGCTACATATATTGCCATTAATATAAAACCCCCGGCCCAACCAAGCATAAATCCTAACCAGCTATCCTGATAGGCCCTAGCACCGACAGCCGGATTAAGGATGGACATATCCCCCAAAGTAAATGTAAATAACCACAAAAATAACGCAAGACCAGATATTTTTTCGCCTTTACTCATTTGGCTTCACCCGCTTGTTTTTTTATTAAGCCCGCTCTCCTGATCTTGGACTCTACCTCTATTTCAACTGTTAAAGTAGAGAATACTTCATTCCAATTGTTCTCTACTGTTTTCCAGTAACTCAGGTTCCTTCTATGTACAATATCTCCAAAGCCAAAAATATCAACTTGATATTCATTCTGAGTACGTATAATTGCTTTCATGATATCGTTTTTAATAACCTGGGCGGTTTCCTTTTCTAATTTTTGGACCTGGCTAAACGAAGTCAAATCCCCCTTACCTTCCTGCTCTCCTACATTACCTTCCTCTTTTATTTTTATATATAATACCGGTTCACCGTTACGAAAACGAACATCTAATTTTCCTTTGGAACGAAGAATTTCAATCGCTATTTTGCCCTGAGCATCAACCGGGTTCGCGATATTTATAATGCCGCTTTTCACTTTATTCTGTGTGAACAAATATCCGGTAGTTTCTTCTGGACTCAACCAGCCCACTAATTTATCTTTCTTAAAAACAGCTGTCCCCGTAAAATCAAGATCTGATACTGAAGACTGTTGTTGCTTTTGGGGGGCTGAGACTACACCTACTAGTGGATTCTTTCCTTTACTATTAAGACTCTTTATTACTTCATTGAGTTGGCATTCCTTCATCTTTGGTAGCGCGTTATTATTTTTTAAGGTATTGGTTATTTCTACGGCTGGGATATCTTCTACTGCCCCCTCTACTCGTAATATTTGTTTGGCTGTAGTTCCTCTTGCAATTAATACCAGGCAGCGCTTATCTGGCTCAGTATCCCTGTCAAACCAATCCAAAGCATTAGCAATCCCTTGACGAGCAAGATCCTCCCCTATACTGATTATTTGAATGTGCCCATAAAATGGTTTTTTGTTACTTCTGGTCAGCAAGTTTCTAATAGCATCAAATACGGTTTCTCCCTGATCGGAGATAGTTTTAGTTGCCTTGATGCTGCCACCCTGTTTCCGTGATCCTATAGCTGATGGTTTTATAATTTGTACCGTATAATCAATTTTTTCATTTTTAGATTTATCCAATCCTGCGGCAACAACAAATACCCTATCGTTTAAATCTACATTGTTCCAGCAACCAGTGATAAAGATAGGTATTAATAGAAATGCAACAATTATCATTATTTTGCGAAGATTTTTTAACATCAATCAATCTTCTTTCTGACGTAAATTAATTTTCATTCTATATTTGAGCTCCGGGGTATTCTCCCAGGTTAAAACCCGGGGTCTGGTAAGCATTGCCCAAATTGGAACTCTTACTAAGGTATCTTTTAAATCTCTGGCCGTTATAGGTGCAAATGGACTTAAATAAGGTACTCCAAATGATCTGATAGCACATAGATGAATTAAGAAAATGATGGCTGTAAAAATTAATCCTAGAAAACCTGCAATATTCGCACCAATTAAGAACGCTAGCCGCAAAAAGGGCATGGTCCCGGCCAAAGGAGGAGTAATAAAGCTGCTGATCGCTGTTATCGCTGTGATGATAACCATAGGTGTGCTGGCCAGACCTGCTTCAACAGCAGCTTGGCCAATTACTAGGGCGCCTACTATACTGACCGCCGGACCTACCGGTTTTGGTATCCGGACCCCCGCTTCTCTAAGCAGTTCAAAACTTAGCAGCATTAAGAATGCTTCAGTAAAAACTGAATAGGGTATTCCTACTCGTGATGCAAGGATGGTTAACAGCAGTTTGAAAGGAATAACCTCCGGGGTAAATGAGGTAAAAGCCAAATATAATGCCGGCAAGGTAGTAGTAATTAAAAAAGCGATTATCCTAAGTATTCTCACTGCTGAGGAAAATGCTGCCCGTGAATAATAATCTTCACTGGCCTGAAATCCCTCGATAAATAAATAAGGTACGGTTAGTACAAAGGGTGTACCATCACATAAAATAGCCACCCTTCCTTCCAAAAGTTTGGCAGCTACAATGTCAGGTTTCTCGCTGTTTCCGACCGAAGCAAAAATAGAAAATGGGGCATCTTCAATAAATTCTTCAATATACCCTGATTCTAAGATGGCATCAGTTTTGATTTCTTTAAGTCTTCTACGCACCGTTTCTATTATTTTCTCATCGGCTATACCTTTAATATAGGCAATACAAACACTAGTATTAGTCCGCTCTCCAATAGTCAAATTCTCTAATTTGAGGTTAGGATTTATGATTTTCCTGCGGATTAGAGAAGTATTCGTTCTTAACGTCTCTGTAAAACCTTCCCGCGGTCCTCGAACAACTGATTCGGTTTCGGGGTCAACTACTCCCCTGGACTCCCATCCTCGTAAATTAGCTCTTAAAGCCAACGTTTCACCATCTATGAATATAATTGTATCCCCCGACAGAATATCATTTATAGTCTGCTTGAAGTCATTCACTTCGGAAAGGTCACTGGTAGTCAACAAGTGCTCCATAAGAATTGTGCTGATTGCCTGCCTTTTAAGTCCATGCTCTAAATCAACATGTCGTGACTCCAACATGATTGGTCTTAATAAATTATTATTGATCAGCTTTTTATTAACCAGACCGTCAATAAAAGCAATAATAACCTTAACCTGTTTTTGGTTACCCACAGTTATTTCTCTAATCACAAAATCACTTGAATCTGAGAAAATTTCTCCTAAATTTCTTTTAATCTCAGAAATAGACTTGGGAATAGCTACCTTTTTTTCGTTGCCTTCATTAATAGCATGATCTTTCACAGAATTATTCATTGCTTTTAGATTTAAATACTTGAATTTACGAACCAGTTTTTTAAACATGGCACCACCATCATATATTTTGCTATTTATATATTTTGGTATTAATGCAAAAGTTATGCATATCAATTTTAGGTAGAAAACAATGTCCAGATAGGACAAAGGGAGATGAAAATATGGTTCGCAAAATAGAATTGAAGAAATAATATAAACTGCGGGTGGCGTTTAGATTTAGATCTCGAACAATCTAGATAAGTGCAAAGCTTTAGGGGAGGAAGAGCTGGGCTTCCTTGTTAAAGAAGGTACGATAACCAAGCTGCAGCATTATCATAACTGAAAGTGCTACAGCTCCTAGGATTCCAAGCATAATGGCAATTTGGTAGGCAATAGCCGTTGTTGGTGCAGTACCCGAAAGAATTTGACCTGTCATCATTCCCGGTAAAAAAACTATTCCCATTCCAACCATTGAATTAATTGTTGGTAATATGGCGGCATCAAAAGTATTGTTGATTATGTTTTTAGAAGCTTCCTGCGGGGTAGCTCCGAGTATTAAAGCTTCTTCTACCAAGGCTCTTTGTGTGGTCATCCCTTCAATTAGGGATTTTACCCCAAGTGATATTCCGGTCATAGAATTTCCAACCATCATTCCAGCTATTGGTATAAAATATTGAGGATTATACCAAGGTGAAATGCGTACTACTACCATAAGAAAATATATTAGGCAGGAAAGCGTACCTATGCTTAATGAGATGGCTATAACTTTTTTAATGGATTTTGATAATTTGCCTTTGAATTTTTTAAATACTGTATAAACGGCAAAAGCCTCCATTAGTAAAATGATGCTTGCAGTTACAAAAGGGTTGGGGTTATCAAAAATATATACCAATATATAGCCGGCCAATATTAGCTGCAAGGTCATCCTGACCGAAGATATAATGAGTTCTTTTTCCCGCTTTATGCCACGTATTCTTACTATAACCATAACAATTAATACAAAAATATATGCACAAGCAACCTGTAAAGCTGTTAAATCAATTATTCCATTCATATTATTACCTCTTATTAAGACACTTGCCGCCCGAAATTTCGATTATTGTATCTGAAAACTTCTCGGCAATTACTTGGGAATGGGTTACCATTATAAGCGTCTTTCCCTTTTCCTTAACATGCTTGGTTACCATTTCAATAATTATTTCCTCAGTAACATCATCAAGTGAAGATGAAGGCTCATCAAGAAGATACGCCTGGGGATCAAGGAGAAGCACCCTGCCCAGAGCCAGCCGTTGTTTTTCCCCACCAGACAGAGTATAGGCCGTGCTATCAAGGGGCTTCCTGATTTTTACTTGCTCCAAAATACCTTTTAATAAATCATCACCCGGTATAGATTGATCTTGAAATTTTAATCCCATGGTTAAATTGTCCCGAATGTTCCCTTCAAACACAGCCGGGTTTTGTGAAAGCATGGTTACCTGCCGGCGATGAGCAATAGAATTAATCTGGCTTAAATCAGTATCATTAAACAGTATTGTCCCCTCGGTCGGTGATATCATTTTATTTAGCAATCTCAAAATGGTGGTTTTTCCACTGCCGCTTGGACCTACCAAGGTTGTTATTCTCTTCTTCTCTATGTGCAGTGCCGGTAAATCTAATATGTTTTTATATTTTACATTGACGAATTCAAACATTCACTTGCTCCTCTGCAACTTCAATCGGCTTATCCTAGATTATTGTATAAAAGTTCATTTTATTGGGGAATGTTAAAAAAAATGTTAACATGGAGGTAGTGATAATGTCTTTAATTCCTTACGAACCATTCCGGAATCTTGAAAACTTCCGACGGGAGTTAGATCGTTTCTTCACGCCGGATTTTCACGATTTTAGAACCAAATTTAGTAGTCAGAACTTGGGAAACCCGAATATTGATGTCTATGAAACTGAAAATGAAGTGGTAGCCACATGTGATATCCCCGGCTTAGAAAAAAAGGAAGATGTAAATATAGATATTGAAAGCAACATTCTTTCTATTAGCGGAGCAATAAACAGAATTAACGAAATTAAGGAAGAACATTTGCATAGACAAGAACGGTTTACAGGTCGATTCCAGCGTTCCATCAGTCTGCCGTCTCGTGTTGCTTCAGAAGGTGTTAAAGCCACATACAAAAATGGCGTTTTAGAAATTCGCATGCCCAAAGTACAGGCCGATGCCAGAAAAAGGATAGACGTCGAATTTAGTTAAATTACACCAGCTTAAGCCCTGAGCGTTGCTATAATTCTTAACGGATTTACCAGCATCTCCAGGGCTTCAACTATGCTGGTAACAACTATATCAGCTTTAAGCAGTCCTTGAACACAACTTCCTTCATTACCTATAACAGCAATAGAAACGGCCGCATCTTCCAACATCAGTGAATCATTATATCCATTACCGATAGCTGCAGTCTTGTCAGCATCAATTGATTTTAAAAATTTCTGCTTATCGGGCCCGCCCAGTAGTCCATCAACTTTAAAGAATGGTATATCAAGTTCTTCTGCAATTTTTGCTCCGGTACCTAACGTATCAGAGGTAAGCAGATACACATTAAGCTTATTCTTTAATATATCAACCCTTGGCTTTACTCCTTCCAATAATTGTCCGTCAGTGGTTAGTGTTCCATTAAGGTCAAGTAATAAATTTTCCAATTCCAAGGTCCAATCTCTTCCTGGTAAAGGTATAGTTATCATTTCACAACCCCCAAAATCATGTTGGTAGAATTATTCTACCACATGCTCTTTCCCATAGCTTTTAGAATTTCCGAGTCACTCCCCCATACGGGGTTGCACAATTGATTTTTGAAAAAGAAACTAACTGTTCATCAACATGCTAAATCTGAAGCTGTTCCCGTTGATATATTTTCTTGCGGTTCTTAATTAGGGCTTGGCGCTTTAGCATAACTTTTTCGGTTTAAAGATATTACAACGGCAACCAAGGCAATAGCCATAGCTACCAGCATCACATAATGATACGCCGACATAAACACTGCTATCTGATCAGGCCTGGGGCTGGTAACACCGCCCCAGGCTTCAAATAATGATACAGACAAGGCAATCCCGGTGATCATACCAACATTTCTTACCAAACTGTTAATCCCTCCAGCCAGGCCGAGTTGCTGAGGCGGGACTGAACTCATTACACTGCTATTATTGGGGGATTGAAACATCCCCGACCCTAATCCCATGAGCAATGGACCTACGATTACCTGATAAAAGTTAGCTGTGGGCGAGAGGGTGGAATAATAGAACAAGCCTAAAGCCGTAATGGACAGGCCCCCGGTTGTTAATATCAAGGGGCCATATTTGTCTGAGGCGTTACCGCTGATAGGCGCTGCAATAGCCATCATTATAGGAAATGCTGTCATAACCAGTCCAACTTTGGAAGGGCTGTAATTAAGAACCTGCTGTAAATAGAAAGGCAGGAGCATGTTGTTAGCAAACATAGCTACAAAGGATAACCCACCTGAAACGTTCCCAATTACAAAAGGACGATTTTTAAAAAGAGATAACTCAATCATGGGATGTTTTACTTTGCGTTCATTAATCACAAATAAGACCAGCAATGTCACACCTAAAATTATGCCCAATAATACTGGAAGGCTTGACCAACCCCAATCTTCGCCATTATTAATAGCAAATAGAACACTAATCATGCCCGCAGAGAATAATGATGCCCCGATAAAATCAAATTTTTCTTTTTCTTTTCGAGGCTCATCTTTAGGTAGAATTGAAAGAGCTGCCATATAGCCAATAATTCCAATAGGCAGGTTTATATAAAAAATAGAGCGCCAGCCAGTCAGTCCGATAAGTATTCCTCCTAATGCCGGACCGGTCATACTTCCCAGGGCAACAACGGTTCCAGTTAGGCCCAAAGCTTTACCCCTCTCCTGGAACGGAAAAATGGCGGTTATAATAGCAGCGCTGTTAGCCATTAACATAGATGCACCAACAGCTTGCAATACCCGGGTGCCTACTAGAAACCAGATGTTTTGAGCTGAGCCGCAGAGAATTGATCCCAAAGTAAAAATTAGAAAACCCAGGGAATAAACCTTTCTGCGTCCCAGTAAATCCGCGGTACGTCCAAAAACCGGCAGTAAACTGGATATAGTCAGCAAATAGGCGGTAACCGCCCACTGTAATGTGGAGAGTTCAGAATGTAATTGGCCTGACATGGTAGGTAAAGCCACGTTTACTATACTGCTATCCAATGTTGACATAAACGTACCAATGGAGACCGTTGCTAACACATACCAGCGATAATCAGGCGATTTCTTAATATTTTCAAACATTGTTGTCCTCCACTAATAGTTTTGCCAATAAATCAAAAGTTTGTTCATGCATTCTACCCGTAGTATAGCAATTTAGTATGGACATTGTAATAGTAAAGGCCGATTTTCTGGCCATATGGATAACTTTTTGTAAAAAAAATAAGTGAAGTTTCCCGTACCAGGTACCGAAAACTTCACTTATTAATATCTTTATTAATTAAAAATACATTGACAGTTTGCCACTATCAATATATAATGCATAGGCATTATATATTTTAAAAGTACATAATAGCACACTTTAATATGTTTGTCAATTATTTAAACTTAAGAAAAGCTGGGGGGCTTATCTATTGAATTTTGTTGATATTTATAAATCAATGGAGGGAACACTTGAAAAGCTTACTATAGGTGAAGTACTTAAAACCAATGAGGAGTCCAAAAAGTATGGATTAGTACTAACAGCCGAAGAAGCAAATGTAATTATTGAGACAAGGAATCTAGCCATTAAAAATTACGGCCGAGTTGAACTGGGAATAGAAGTAGTCAAGAAAATCATAGCCGCCTTTTGTACTTCACCCTATATAAACTCTCAGGATTATGCATCGACACTTAATGAACTCATTGAAATATTTTATTACATGAAAAATGAAACCGAAGATAGAATAGGCGATGACGAATTAATAGGTATTATGAAAGAATATTTTAATAATTCATGCAGCGGATCGGCAGAACTTTTAAGAAATCGTGAACTGCCGCTTTTTGCAATAAATTTCCGGCAACAGCTAAATCAGGTAATTGATTTTTCTCTTAAAGAGGAACAATTGTAATGAAATGTACAGATATTGAAAAACAAACCACGATTAAAAAGCAACATTTGGACCCTCACCAGTATACCCTTTCTCTAATTAAGGAGGGATATCGGGTAGGGCTTATTGACCAACAGACTTTAAATAGTATTCAAACCCAGCTTATGTCGTTGTTAAGAGATTTAATAACGAGGTATACAAAAGGTGAAAGTACTTCTGTCAAAGCTGAAACCGCACAGAGTATTTTGTTATCTATTCTTTATTCAATTGATGCCTGTATCAGTAATACTAATAACCCTGTGGATGCGATTGCTTTATTAAAAGCAGATAACATCATCGAATTATATGAAAAAGGCCTTACCGTAGTGTCTTCATGTCTTGCGGAAGCCAAGTCATTATACCAGGAAATATTGAATAAAAAACTTAATATTCCGCTAAAAGCATACCAGGCAACCATAGATGAGGCATTACCTGAGTTTTTCATAAGCTATGACGTGATATTTAAGGCGCAGGACACTATGGCCAGCATAGACTATCCCCTGCTTTTTGATGATATGCGCATTAAAGGTATTTATTATATTAAACAGTACCTGAAGAAATTAGAAATAGAGACTGAGTTTTGCAGCCTTTTCGCAATAGAAGATATTGAAAAGCTTTTGCTAAACTATGGCAGAGTATATGATCTTGATTACCGAGAGGCCTTAATTAATATATTTGAAGTATTGCTCACTAATTCCATATTCTCCGCATTGTCATCTAATAACCCCAATAAATTAAGCATCACTAAGCATCAATATGAAATTTTACTTGAAAAACTAAAAGCTGTAGATCATACTCTATACTCATCTTTATTTAATAAAGCTATTGAAGCATTACTATATGAACTAAGAATAGCGCGCCCGGAGCTAAAAAATTATATACGAAAATTCAAATCAGTATTGATGCCAAGATTCTTAAATGCATTAGATCATGACAGCCTGTCAAATGTCATTATTCTAGATATAGAACACTACCAATTTGATAATATTTTTGATGAAGGAAAAAGGATGGATAACGACAGCTTTCGTAATCTGATTGAGCAAATTATGGAGTGTACTAATATTATAGAGAAGAATCAAATAATAAATTCAAGTATTCACTCTTTAGGGGATTTTATTGATGTTCTGGAAGCGGATTGCTTGTTCGGAGATGAATTTAGCGCTTTATTTAATACTTTAGGAGATGTGGAATTATCTATACTAGCTCGAATTGTATTAAATGAAGAATTAAGAAGTTATCCATTGGATTTGTCGCTACAAAGTTTTATTGAAAATCCAACAGATATGCAGTGGAAAACTGAATATGCCAGATTTTTGCTCACTTTGAGCACAGACCGGCTCAACGCAATCGAGAAATATATCAGTTCACCCTGGCAAGCTGATGGTTCCCCATCATTCATAGAATAGTCTTTACATGATGATGCTATCATCTCATTTATTATAGAAAGTATACCTTATACAAATGATTTCACTATCCAGCATAGGTTATTTTTCTGTTAAAATATACATCAGTAAAAAAATCGATGTGAAGAACCTTCGTAATTAACAGAAATATTTTATACCAGGAGGAACAAAATGAGTAAATCACTCCCTTTTATTAGATCTGAAGTTGAACAAATTATGCAAAGGTATCCTACCCCTTTTCACATTTATGACGAAAAGGCAATACGCGAAAATGCCCGGATGTTGTTAGCGGCTTTTTCCTGGGCACCCGGATTTAAGGAATATTTTGCAGTGAAAGCTACTCCTAATCCATATATCTTAAAACTCCTTAAGGAGGAAGGGCTGGGAGCAGACTGCAGTTCGCTGGCCGAGTTAATTTTAGCAGAGAAAGCAGGTATTACTGCTGAAAATATTATGTTTTCTTCCAACGATACTCCGGCCCATGAGTTTCGTAAGGCAAAGGAAATTGGCGCTATAATTAATCTGGATGATATCAGCCACATTGATTACCTGGAGCAAAGCGCAGGTTTACCCGAATTAATATCTTTCCGTTATAATCCCGGTCCTTTGCGTGGCGGCAATGCTATCATCGGTGTTCCTCAAGAAGCTAAATATGGGTTTACCCGGGAACAAATTATTGAAGGTTATAAAATTGTACGGGATAAGGGCGTCACGCGGTTCGGACTTCATACTATGGTGGTATCCAATGAGTTAGACCCCTATAGTTTCATTGGTACTGCAGAAATGCTTTTTGATTTAGTGGTGGAAGTTTACCAAACTACTGGTATAAAAATTGAATTTGTCAATTTTGGCGGGGGCATAGGAATTCCTTACCGCCCGGAGGAAAAGTGCGTTGATTTAAAACTTGTATCACGTGAAATCAAGAGAGCTTATGAAGAAAAAATTAAAGGAACAGGTCTTGATCCGGTTCGAATCACTATGGAACTGGGTCGCTTTATTACCGGTCCCTTCGGTTATTTAGTAAGTACGGTTCTTCATAAAAAAGAAATTTATAAGAATTATGTAGGTTTGGATGCCTGCATGGCAAACTTAATGCGTCCTGGTTTATATGGAGCATATCATCATATCACTGTATTAGATAAAGAGAATTGGCCTTTAGACCATGTTTATGATGTAACCGGTTCGTTGTGTGAGAATAATGACAAATTTGCTGTTGATCGCAAGCTGCCGGAAATTATGCCCGGAGATATTGTTGTAATTCATGATACGGGTGCTCATGGACATGCAATGGGATTTAATTATAACGGCAAGTTAAGATCAGCGGAGTTATTACTAAAGCCCGATGGAGAAGTAAAACTCATTCGCAGAGCAGAGACATTGGAAGACTATTTTTCAACATTGAATTTTAATGGGTTAGATGACTAAAATGTAATTACAAAAGTGGGACCGTTTCAGATTTTGTGTAAACCTACCTCCAAAAGATGTGGAATAAGAGCATCACTTGGAGGTTTTGTTTTATGGCAAAAGGAGTTAGTTGGATATTCCCGCAAAAGACGGTGAACCCCTGCTAAATAAATCGCAAGATTTATTTAGCAAGGGTCCTTTTGACAGTATAAAAACTGACCTCTCAAACCTCTCCTTGTTCTGACCATAGTTATTATGCTTATTCTGATATTTTTCTTGGAGGCGGGTAAATTTCACTCTACTGGTAGGTTTCACTCTTTGCCAGTCTCTTCTCCTGCCTCTTTCTCTTTTCTTCCATTGCCTTCTCCTGAACTTTATAAGTTGCTTGCCATAGAGCTATATAAATCAAGCCCTTTAGCAGATAATAAATCAGTGTAATTATTATCAGTGTTCTCAACATATTATTCATTTGTCAGCCATTCTCCTGACATATACAATATTATGAAGCCAGAAATCATATTCTTCTTCCGGCTTCATAATATTGTTTTTCTATAATTTTTCTCTACCGTCCTTAATAGACTTAATTGAATCTATTTAAAATACACCCCGTCTCTATTTACCAGCGACCTTATTAATTCATTACTTAGTCATGTTGAATAGGTGTGATAACCTGTAAAGCTCTAATTTATTAGCCCAAAATTTTGACGGCTCAAATTTTATATCCAAAAAAGCCATTAAATCATAAACTGGTGAATATCTAAGCAAGGCAGTAGCTAATTCGATAGTTCCAAGAACCCCGCTAATAGCAGCCAGCCAGCCAGTAACTAACCCAGTACCCGAAAGGAGGTAAAAACATAAGCACAAAATATAACGGATAATAACACCTTTTCTACTTAACATAAAATCACTCTCTTTCTTTTTTAATTACTGTCAATTAGTTGTATCTAAAAACTTCCGTTTTATCTTGCTTAGCAGACCGCCGTAGATGGGGCAGCTTTTTGCTCCGGATTACTGGTTAGCCGCCCACCCGGCCAATTTATACGAAGCCACAAGGGCTTAAAGATTAAAAAGATCCAACCATAAAGCATTAATATCATGCCCACAAATATGAACGGGACAGAACATAACGTCAATATTACCTTCATAACCTGCTTTAACAGTGTTAATAATTGTTTTATAACCATATTTTTCATCCTCCTAATTTACCTTACTTCATCTTTGCATAGTTATCCTATTCAATATCTACTTCTCATAAAATTGCCCGTAAGAATTAAGTTCCTTTAATGGTAAATTGCATATGGATGGAGTTAATGGTTTCCTTAAATTTCCCTGACGTTGATTAATTCGTTAAAAGCATTCTGCATTTCGTCAACCTGAAACAACTTGCCCATGGCGGTATACATAGAAATAATGTGATTGTTAATTTCAATATTTAAATCATTAGCGCTCATTTCACCCTTAGAAGTCCTATTAACTAAAAAATCTACTTGATTCAAGAAGCTATTCACAATCCTATTAAAAAAGGGCTGTATTTCCTTGGCTAATTTCTCCGACACAGGAACTTCCATAATCGGGCCTCCGTTATCATAGAAATACGCCAACAATCTATTCAAATTATCATTCGCAAGCTTTTCTATTTCTTTTTTAACTACCAACTGGTTTAAGGCTAAATTGGTATACAGATTCTTTTTTGGTCCCTTGTTCAGTACTGTTAATTCAAGGTAGATAGAACCTATATAATTCTGCAGGCTAACACCCAGAGAATATATTTCGTCTACACAGCGAGGGCAAACTACTGGATTTGCTATTTCTTCATTTACCTTGGTCCGATAGTTTGGCATTTTTGATTCTGTGTCTACTTTCATTCTGTTCTGCATTACTTTTATTTCTTTAGCCTCTATCATGCCTACCATCTTCCTTTCATTATTTTAAAGCTATTGTTCTTGCCTTCACTATCACACAATATTTTACTCAATCACCTTCTTAATAAATTTTTCTTATTCAAATTCCGTCCGTTTGTTAACTTGAATTATTTTTAACATACTATTTTGCAATTCCCGTGCCAACCTTTTGCTGCAGGCAAATATTTTGTTCTTAAAAAAATAAAACGCCCCAATTAGGGACGTTCTAAAATCCTTTATACACTTTTTACCGGTTACTAAATTGTTTGTTTGCGTCAAAGTTGTCGCAGTTTTTTACATTATTTGTTATTTATGCGACAGCTTTGACACCCATCTCGTCGTTTAATACACTTTTGATACAGTTATATTTAGTTGCTGATATTGTAGTTCTTCATTTTCCTATACAACGTACTACGTGATATACCTAGCTCAAAAGAAGCCTTGCTTATATTCCCGGCGTGATCATCCAGTGCCTTAATTATTCTCTCCTGCTCCAGTTCAAGCGCATTTAGTTTGCGCATGCTTCGGCTGGTTAAAGCCTTGGAGGTATTATTAATAGTGGAATTAGGTTCCCATTCCCACCTATCTCTTGAATGGCCAATCGCTAAATTGACAATTTCTTGGGGGAGCTGATCTATAGTTATAATACCATCCTCGGAAACTAAAAGGATCCTTTCCACTGCGTTTTGCAGTTCCCGAATATTACCTGGCCAATCGTAATTTTCAAGACATCTTATCACTGAAGGTTCAACGTCGGTAATTAATCTATTGAATTTGGGAGACATCTCTTTCAAGAAATAATTAAACAATAATTTGATGTCTTCACGCCTATCCCGTAAAGCAGGAATCGTTATTTGAACTACATTTAGCCGGTAGTAAAGATCTGCCCGGAATCTCCCCTCTTCTACCAACCCCAGCAAGTCCTTATTGGTGGCAGCAATAATTCTGACATCAACTTTTATGGAAGTATCACCACCTACCCTAAATATGGCTTTCTCTTGTATGGCCCGCAATAAAACAGCTTGCTGTTCGAGGGGCATATCACCAATCTCATCCAAAAAAAGCGTTCCTTTGTTAGCTAATTCAAATTTACCGGGTCTTCCCCCGCGTCTCGCTCCGGTGAAAGCCCCTTCTACATAACCAAACAATTCACTGCCCACCAATTCTCTGGGCAGAGCAGCACAATTAATGGCCACAAAAGGTCCGTTATTACGTAAACTCCCATTATGAATAGCCTGGGCAAAAACTTCTTTGCCGGTACCGCTCTCGGCCTGCAGGAGAACAGTGGAATTGTTGGCTCCTGCCATCATGGCAAGCCTTACAGATGTCTTTAGTTTTTTATTTTCTCCTATTATAGAATCAAAAGTAAAACTAGCCTGCGCTCCAGTAATACTATTTACAAGTTGTTGTACCTGTGCTATCGGCCTCAGGATGATAGTAGCTCCAATAACCTGTTTGTTCTCACCATAAATGGGTTTTCCAGAGGCAGTAGCATGAATTTTGCCGCGTTTGCCATCGAGTAGAATCTCTGTATCATCAAAGGACTGACCAGTTTGATAAAGGTTCAGGGTATTAGGTGCTTTCCCGGAAAATAGATCCACAACATAGACACCAATTAGCGCTTCATCTGAATAGCCAACAATATTCTGGACAGCCCGGTTAAACTGTGAAATCCTGCCCTCCTGGTTCAGAACAATAACACCATCTGACATTGTATCGAAAACATTGGTTAGTTCGTTATGAATATTTCTAAGCGCTTGCTGCTCTATGCGCAATTCCTTTTCCTGATACATATGGCAGTTTTGCGCTTTATTTAACCCGTTAAACACCGCAACTGCCATTTGATAGCAGGAGTTATAACCGCAGGCCGCACAATTTCTGAAGTCCCTTTCTTCAAATTTGTGCATGTCAATATATATATTTTGTAATTCGTCTTCGTTAGGAATTTCCAAATGGTTCTGGGATAAATCAGTATAGTTGTTATATGCAAAATTATAGTTTTTTAAAGTATTATCTAAAAACTCTTCCAGTCGTTTATTAACACGGTCATCGCTTGTTCCTACCTCAGATCGGGTAGCCACGGCACATTCTATCTCATCAACCGATTTATTATGATTAATACAGCCAACTCCCATATTGCATCCTTTTTTACAGCTCAAAACATCTACTATTAGCGGGAGAGCAGTATTTCCTTTTGTAATTGAACTTTCCAGGTCATCTAAATACTTTTCAAAGACAATCCGGCCTTCAACCTTGGTAATAGAACTAGCTAATGTATCTGGATAGTGGAACAGGTAGCTTTCCTTTAACCCCCCGGGGGTTGAAAAACTAGTAGCAATTCCAGCCGCAACATCATTGTCAAATTGCCCGTCATCCAATAATTCCAAGTTAATATTGTTATCGTGTAATATCTTTTGAATTGATTGGTAGGTCACATTATATTTTACTGCCCGGTTTTCTTGAAACTCCTGGCGTTTGGCCAGACAGGGCGAAATAAAAGCAAGTTTAGCATTAGGATGCAATGACTGAACATATACAGCCAGGTTGTAGACCGGGCTGCCTATAGGAGCTAGGTGCTCAATTAGATTCGGGTAATTCAGTTCAATAAATTTTACTATTGCCGGGCAAGGCGTAGCTATAACGGGAATTTTAGCCTTTCCGGATTGGATGGCATCATGATAACAGGCTATGGTAATTTCCGCACCCAGTGATACATCATATACACCTTTTATTCCTAATAATTTCAATGCAGTAATTAATTTTTTTAAATCAAAATTACTCTGAGCTGAAGGAGCTATCAGAGCAACTATCTCCTTATGTGGCAAATCAGCCATGAATTGCGGTGCATCATCAATAACGAACCGCGCACTCTTTTCAATTATTCCTCCGTGGCTTCTAATACAGGTTTCGATACAACGTCCGCAGCCGATACACAAATCATTATTAAATTTTATGACCTCACCGCTGCCGTTGTTACATATTTTTACTGGACACACCGCTATGCACTGATGACAATTAGTACAATTTTCTTCGTTAATCCCGATTATCTCTATTGCTTTATTCATACTTAGTTGCCTTCTTTCATTATTGTTATAAATCCAGAGTGCGCCTAGCTGATTCATATGTTACATGTGCATGCATTAAATAATATAATGCACTAAGCAGTTTCATGTCTTGATTATATAGTAAAAACCGGCTTAAAGACTACTGTAAATATTAGTATCTATGAGAAATAGGCCATTTTATAGAGAAGGGTGGCTGCCATAACATTCATTTATCACCACTCTCCCTGTACTTCAGCCAATCTGTGATCAACAGTAAAATCAGGCTTGTCAAAATAATTGCCATTGCTGCCAAAGGTAGCATCAACATTTATCCACCTGCCTTCACCAGACGAATATACTTGGTTCCAGGCATGGTCGCCCCAGTTCATTCCACTATAGCCAAGCCCGGTAATAAGGCGTACCTTGAGTCCTACCGCCCGACACATGGATACATACAGACTTGAATAATCAAAGCAGATGCCTTTTCTGGTATTAAATGTAACAATAGAACCCGAAGCAGTATCGGTAGGGTCACGAGCAATTTGAGCTGCTTTGTCGTAATCGTACACTATATTTTTAGATACCCATTTATAAATCAAGTAAGCTTTTCTGCTACTGTTAGTTTCATTACCCACAATTCTTTTAGCGGTCTCATCAATCTCGGCATTGGATTGAACGGCCTGCTCCAGCGTGACCCCATTAAAGTAAACAATCATACGGTCTTTTCTTAACTTTTGGACCGAATCAGCAAGTTCTCCGACATCCCCATTACTGGGTATAGCCCTTTCCATAGTACGGGCAAAGGAGTCATTCACAATAACGGGGACTTTCTTAGCCAGGTTAGAATTCAGTGCCGGACTCAGGGCATCATGATATAAGGTTTGGTAAAGGCTGGAATCATTCATCCATCCAGACAGAACTGGAGACGGATAATAATAAACCAGGAAATTAAACGCCATACCTACAATAAAAATCATAAACGCTGCTCTCGGCAACTGTACCAGGGCCCCGGTCAAACCTCTAATTATTTGACCGCTGGAAGCCAGCAATGAATATAATTGATCTGCCAGAGGCATAAGAATAATACGGTTCAACACGCTGCTAATAGGATGCAGGATAGCTGCAAGCAGCATTAGTAGAATCGGAACACAGGCTATATAAATCAGGACATCCTGGCCATAAAGTAAAGATCGTAGGTTCGCAGGGATCCAGTAATATAGTTGTTTAAACCAACCGCTGGTGTGATCGAAGAATATTCTTCTTGTCAGGTAAATTGACAAAAACAATTCCAATAAAAACGTCAAGCTGTCCAGCAAAGACCAAAGTGAAAGCCGTACCCCTTCTTTAGACATTTGCATAAAGGCACCTTTTATTATTGGAAGAGCTAGTATAATAATAAGTACTGCAGTTAGTGGATTTACGTTTGGCAAGTCTCTCATCCTTCAACGCATTATTTTTATCTTTTGATTATAATACCCATCAACTATAAAAGCTCCTAGTTATTTTTTCCCAGCACCGTCAATTCTTTATCGAAGGATTATTATGAAGTATAAGCTTGACAATCGCTGGCTGCTTTAATATTATTAAACTATACTTTTGAGGTGAACTTTTGTTTGGGAGTGTATTATGAATATTAATCAAGCCACTGATTATGGCTTCCGGGCAGTGCTTTATCTGGCCCAACAACGTAAAGGAGAAGTAATTGAAGCCCAGACTATTGCATATAACGAAGTAGTGCCAATGCGTTATTTACTGAAGATTATGCCCTCCCTTATCAAGGCCGGTATTGTCCGGTCGCAAAGGGGTATTGGCGGCGGGTATGCACTGGCACGTGATCCTCAGGATATTACCATGTTGGATGTTATAGAAGCAATTGAAGGACCTATTCATTTAAACCGGTGTTTAATCGATGAGGAGTATTGCAGCAAGCAAGGTCCACCACATTGTAAAATTCATCAAGCATTGGCCAACATTCAGCAAAACCTGGACTCTGAATTTAGACATTACAATTTTCAGGATTTCTTGGATTAATATATTTTTTTACTTATAAAGTATACTTTGACAGTAAACATTGCAAATTAAAACTTTAGTTTAGCATTTAGGGGAGGTGAGAATTCTATAATTATTGAGCCCGTTAATCATTATAAATATTAAGGAGGTTGTTTTTATGTCAACAAAGGATAATTTAAAAGAAGCATTTGCCGGTGAATCTCAGGCCAATCGTAAATACCTGGCCTTTGCTCAGAAAGCAAAAAAAGAAGGACTTGAAAAAGTAAGCCGTCTGTTTCAGGCTGTTGCAGAAGCAGAGACAATTCATGCTTTAAAACATCTGCAAACTATGGCTGGTGTTGGTAGTACCAAGGATAACTTAAAAGCAGCGGTCGCTGGTGAACAGCACGAGTTTGAGGTTATGTATCCCGCTTTTATTGCGGAAGCTGAGAAAGAAGATAATTATGAAGCCAAAGTTACTTTTCATTATGCCAATAAAGCCGAGCAAGCTCATTACGAATTATATAAAAAGGCTTTGCAGGCTGTTGAACAAGAGCAGGACTTCCCCGCCGAGAAATTCTACCTCTGTCCGGTATGCGGGTATATAGAGGCAAACGGGGCCCCAGATCGGTGCCCAATTTGTGGAGCACCGGCGGCAAGTTTCAAGGAATACTAAAATTTTGAAAAAATAATAAGTGAACTTTACGTACCACGTACCAAAAAGTTCACTTATTTCTACGAACATAAAAGTCCGGGTAAAATCCTCTAATCATACCACGTTAGGCGTTAACCCAGATTGACTGCGGGTTTACCCGGACTTCACTCTCTTTATCTATCCCTCCAAATTTCGGTAGCGTTCAATACCCCATGTTATCAAGAAATAGTATAATAGCAATGCTGTAAGCCCAAAACATAGCAGCATAAACAATGCTGCCCAAGCCGGAGAATGAATAAAGCGAAAAACTATATAGAGAATAGTTCCACCCAGCAGAATTGCCGCCAGCATTGAAAATATTACATTTAAATTTTGTTTAAAAGCCTGTTGCTCATTTTCCCATTGCAGCTTAGGCTGTAATATATCGATAAGCAAGCCTGCTTCTATGATAGGTATAATAGCTACCATGCCAACCCCTAAAAGCATTCCCATTACAATTAAGTCTAATGGCATCAAAATTCTAGCAGCTATAATCATAAGGATAGTTCCAGAACTCCCGAATACATAAGCTGAAAACAATTTGGCCCTTATTTGTTCCTGGTATGACAGAGGAATGTATTTGGATATAAAAAACTGCTTCCCTTCGCGGGATAATGAGGTAGCAGTAATGGCATTTGAAGCTGCCAGAAATACGATTATACCTATAATTACTACCATTAAAATAGTTTGATCTTCAGGTTTGGCAATTAATGTTTCCCAGGGCATAGGTCCTTTTTGATTATGAGATTGAATAAGGAAAGGAATAGTGACTAATACTGGCGCCAATAGATTTGTCATAACACAATTCATAAAATACGTAGGAGTTCTCAGCAATATTCGCATTTCCTTTTTCCAGTAAGATAGAATAGCCGGCATGCCCTTACCCAATCTTTTATAATCAGCGTTGCTAAGCGTTTTCCGCCTGGCAGTTGTTTCGTTTGAACCAACTAATCCCTTAAAATACAATTTTTCTCCGGTTAGCCAGGCCAGAGCTACGGCCAGCAGTGAATATCCTGCAAACTGAAGGATGTTAACTATTCCGGTCAAAGTATCAGCATTTATCAAGGCCATACCAAGATAGCGGGTGGAAGGAAAGATCTGGCTAATCAGGTTCATGAGGCCGCTCCGGTCAGTGAGGAGATTCTGCAAAAATGCAGGATCCATGGCGTTAGGACCTGATTTTTGAAAGAGGAACTGATAACCTACGGCCAGAACTATGACAAACAATCCGCCCAGGATCTTCAACAGGTCCTTGCGGCGGCTCAGGTTGGCAAATCTCATTACCACCACAGTCGGTATAGTAGCCACCCCCAGAGGCACCAGGGGAGTTAGGAAAAAAGCAATTATAGCATATATCCAGTAAAATATAGATACCTCGCTCTTGATCCCGTAGATTAACAACGGTGGTAGCAAAAAGGGCAACTCACTTAGATATTCATAACACAGCACAACGGAAAAGCGGGCTCCCAACACCTGCCAGCCGCTTAATGGCAATGCCAAAAGGTTCTGGGCATCATCAGCGAAATAGAAGAAACTGATTATATAAAAAATACCAAATATAAAAACTATAGAACTTACCAGCACAATGCCCAGAGTCAAAATCGCTCCTTCTTGTCCAATGGGAGCCAGCAGATCAAATCCCTGAATTAGCAGCTTGGAATACAAAGCCAGTGTTGGAGCCAGGCCAGCAACAATTACTGCCACCAGCCCCAGTTTTTTCAGGTATTTTATGCGGTTCTTCTCAGATTTTATCTGGAGGGCCGATATGCCAAAGTAATTGATTAGCAGGACCTTAAGCAAAGCCCAAAACTTATACATTTTCCGTCAACTCCAAGAATAAATTTTCTAATGACTGATTCTCCCGGGCATGCTCGCGAATTTCCTGCATACTGCCGCAGAAGACTACTTTGCCTTTATTGATGATAGCCAGCCGGTCACATACCTTTTCGGCTACATCCAATACATGGGTTGAGAAAAATACTGTCTTCCCGGCCTCTGTATGCTCCCTCATCATTTCTTTTAAATCGAAAGATGAGCGTGGATCCAATCCCGTCATTGGCTCATCTAAAATCCATACCGGAGGATTATGCAACAGAGCACCAATTATCACGATTTTCTGTTTCATACCGTGGGAATAACTCTGAATGAGGTCTCCTACTGCTGATGACATTTCAAATCGTCCAAGAAGCTCTTGCATACGCCGGAGCCTGATTTCGGAGGAAACCCCATACATATCTGCCATGAAATTAAGATATTCGATTCCGGTCAGTCGGGAGAATATATTAGGGTCATCGGGAACAAAACCGAATTGCATTTTAGCCTTCAGTGGATCTTTGCAAATATCCTGGCCGTTAATTTTAATACTGCCTTGATCTGCGTTTAAAATGCCGGTTATCATTTTAATCAGGGTGGTTTTTCCCGCACCGTTGGGACCTAAAAATCCGAATATTTCTCCGCTGCGGACAGTCAGACTGACTCCATCCACTGCCTTTATCGTTCCCCGGTTATAGCTCTTGGAAACCGCATTAATTTCTATCATGTGATTCTCTCCTAACTAAGGTTGTTCTTAATTATCTCCTAACCCTTAATAAAAGTAAAATGCACACGGTATGTTTGCCCCCATGCTAGGAAATGATAATAATGTTGATAAATCATAAACATGTGGAGGTGAAATTATGGCAGAATCCAGGCTGCAGATACTTAATCAGGGGCCAATAATTGTGGCTGGGCACGTTGATCTGATTGATGATCACGGAAATACTATCGAACGCAAGGATCCTACGGCTTTATGTCGTTGTGGTCAATCAGAAACTATGCCTTTTTGTGATGGGATTGAAAAAGGCCATATGAAAACATGTTCAAGAGCACGGGATATATTATAGTCCGCCAAAATTACTGAAAAGGACGCCAGACTGCGTTATAAACGTATGCAGTCTGGCGCAGCTATATTTGTAATTATTTAAAATTACTTTTAAAAACCTTCCGATACATATATCTTATCGAAAGTAATGGGCTTATGAAGATCATCCTTGGACCGGAGTACTTCATTATTTGTTTTATTTCTTCTCTCATTTCAGGTTTGTAACAATGTACTTTACATTTTGAACAAACTGGCTTGTTGTCTCCGTAAATACATTTATCTACACGCATTTCAGCGTAGTTAAGAAGTTTTTTACACTTGGGACATAGTTCATCCTGTCCTGACCCATGCATTTTTTGACAATAAATCATAATCATCTTTTTTAATGTTTTTATTTCAAGTCGTCTCGAAAATGCCAATTACATTGCCTCCATAATCCTTCAAAGAATTGAATGCGTTGGTGTTTGAAGCCAACGCATTCATAACGAATCTATTAAACTTTGAATGCTTTAACTACTAATTATCTCCACCCAGGATACCGCCTAAAAAGTTCCCTCCCAGGCCGCCTATGCCTCGACTTTCTTCCTGGTTATGAAAGCGGCTCGCAGCATGGATACGATCAGCCAGTCGCGACAGTGGAAGACTCTGCAGGTATACCAGGCCAGGACCAGTTAAAGTAGCCAGGAATAGACCTTCCCCACCGAATAAAGCATTTTTAAAGCCGCCCACAAACTGGATATCATAATCTACAGAAGGCGCCATGGCAGCCAAACAACCGGTATCTACCCTGATAGTCTCGCCCGCTCCCAAGTTTCTTTCCACTAAATTACCACCAGCATGAATAAATGCCATTCCATCTCCAATTAATTGTTGTAAAATAAAACCTTCCCCACCGAATAGACCCGCACCAATTTTTTTAGTAAATGCTATTTCGATTTCAACTCCCCGGGCAGCACACAGGAAGGAATCCTTCTGACAAATAAAATTACCGCCTAATTTAGACAAATCTAGAGCCACAACCTTACCCGGATATGGAGCGCCAAAGGCTACCCGGGTTTTCTGCCGGCCATTATTCAGGAAGGTGGTAATAAAAAAACTTTCCCCGGTTATCATGCGTTTAAATCCTTTAAACAATCCACCTCCGGTGGAAGTTTGCATTTCAATTCCTGCTTCCATGAACATCATGGCACCTGCTTCCGCCCTTACCCCTTCACCGGGATCCAGTTCAACCTCGACTATTTGCATGTCATCACCATAAATCTGATAGTCTATAACATCGTTCATTCTATTTTCTCCCTTCTATCGCTCGTATTAAGGAACATTGATGGTCTTTTACATTTTTTGGCCACATTCAGGGCAAAATTTAGCACCGGGATTAAGTTTGGCTCCACACCCCGAACACGCATCTTTAGCTTTCAACCGCGCACCACATTCGGGACAGAATTTGGCATTAGTTTGCAGTGGTGCTTCACATTCCGGGCAGGTAGCACGAATATTTTCGCGCCAGTTCTCGGTGGCTAATTTTTTATCCTCTTCAGCCATAGCTGCATGAGCCCACACTTCTTCCACTGATTTGCTAGACTGGGCAGCAGCCATTTCTACTCCCAGATCAGGAGCACATTCTTTGCATAGCCCTTTTTTATTATTCCAGCAGTTTTTACGGCAAACCCAGGATGAACAACGAGGACACTGAATAAATTCTTTTTTTAGCTCCGTGCAGGCTTCCTCGAAGGCAGCATCATGTGCCTTTTCCCAGGTAACAGACTGTACCCTTTGACCCATATCAGCGGCACTGTTAAATATTCCTCCCAGCAGACTTCCTGCAGCATCCAACACACTCGTTACAGTACCAGTTACAGATGGTTTGAAATGAGTACGGTACCCACTCCCGCATCTATCACAATAAAATTCAAACTGATAGCCTTTTTGAGTACTAAGGTCACTATAATTTCTAACAAATTCAATTTTATCTGCCACCAAGCTCCCTCCTTAGCAGGATTGTTAATAATTGAGTTGAGTTTACCATAATTTCCTGCTATTTGCTATATATACTAATGAAGTAACATACGTAATCTCTACTTTCAGGTAATTTTAAAAGCCCAAGATATAGCGGTGAATTCGTGCATTTCATTTCTCGTTATTATTCACCTATCCTGTTATTGACTATTGTAATAACTTCAGTTTTTAATCTTTTTCCTTCATTCAGGTAGTCATCTATAATACGGAGGGCATTTGCTTTTATAGATTTATCAGTAATGCTAGGAAGATTTATCTTTACATTAAGTGCTGCACCTTCAAGCCCTGCAAATGCCATTAGTGCTCCAACCCCTATATCAGAAACTGCATTTTTATTTCCATACCTGGCAATTTCAATTTGATGTCTCAGTATTAATAAGCATTTTTCGGCTACTGTAAGCGGAACCCTTAATGCATATTGACATGCCATCTCAATACTTTCCGCCCGCTTATTTCTGTCTTCTTCAGTTTCTTTGGGTAGTTTTAATGATGCCATAACCCCATTAAAAGCCTCTGAATCTTCGTCAACCAATTTTGCTAATTCCTTATTTAATGCTTTGACAGCTTCATAATCTGCTGCTATTTTGTTCTTAATATTAGTATTAAGGGCTTCATAAGATTTTTTTCCCAACGAAAGATTTACCACCATTATGGTAAGAGCTGATGCCAGGGCTCCGGATAACGCAGCAGTACTTCCTCCCCCGGGAGCGGGTGCATTGCTGGCCAGCAAATCACTAAAATCTTTAAGTGACATATCAATTAATAAACTCATTTGTCTCTCTCCTTAAATACGATTGCCATGTTCAACAACTATTTTTCCTCTTTTGATCACAGTATCAACATGGTTAATGCCAAAATGATAAATAACATAATCCCAGTTGGGTGCGTCAAGAATAACCAGATCTGCTTGTTTGCCGGAGCCGATGCTTCCTATTTCTGAAGCTCTATCCACTGCATAAGCGGCATTGATGGTCATACCTTTAATGATTTCCTCCGGTGTAAGCTTCATCCCGAAGCAAGCAAAGGTCATAATCGACTGCAGATTTTCAGTGGGACAGGTGCCAGGATTATAATCAGTAGCCAGAGCAACTTTGATTCCCTTCTCAATCATTTTCCGGGCATTGGCGTATTTTTCCAACATCAAATAGAAGGATGTTCCCGGTAATAGCACTGCTGTGACCTGGGCTTTACTCATCGCATTTAGTCCATCTTCAGAAGCAGCTAACAAATGATCTGCGGATACCGCCTGCATCTTGGCCGCCAACTCTGCCCCCTGCAAAGGAACCATCTCATCAGCATGTATTTTTAGTTTGAAACCCAGCTGCCTGCCTGATTCCATCAGAACTCTGGATTCTTCAATTGAAAAAACACCTTCCTCGCAAAATACGTCCATGAATTCTGCTAATTTGTGTTGGGCAATATTAGGCATTACTCGCTCCATCATAAAAGCCATATATCCCCTGGTATTTCCTTTATACTCTTCCGGTATGGCATGAGCACCCAAATAGGTGCTGATAATATCTATCGGATGTTCTTTATCAAGTTCACGAGCAGCTTCCAGACATTTAATTTCTGTCTCCAGGTCTAAGCCATAGCCGCTTTTTGCTTCTACGGTAGTAGTTCCATGGAGCAGCATCTCATCCAGGCTTTTTCGGGCTTTGGCTTTAAGATCTTCTTTGGAAGCCTGTCTGGTGCTGGCGACAGTACTTAGAATTCCCCCACCCCTCTTAAGAATCTCCAGATAAGGAACTCCTTTTAATTTTAGTGACAGTTCATTTTCTCTCGATCCTCCATGAATAAGGTGAGTATGCGCATCTATTAAGCCAGGAATTACTGTCCTGCCTCTCGCGTCTACCAGTTTGGTGCCTGGACCTATACTTTTGGCGGGTACCTCGCCTTCATCTACGGCTTGTATTTTATCTTTAACTACCGCAATATATCCATCAATAAAAAAAGGAGCGCCTTCCTGACAGGTTACAATGCAGTTGGATCTTATTATTAAATCGGCATACATAATTTAATACCTCACAGCTAATGTTTTTAACTTTTATTCCAGCATCCTATACTCAATTACCTGTTTCATGCTG
>JBDKUD010000434.1:0-2365 GCA_039679805.1 Syntrophomonas sp.
TGTTTTGGGTATTAACTTCCGGTTGTTTTTCCAGTTCCTGGTTCAACTGTTTCATGTTATCTATGGCCATTGCATTATAGGCCAGTATGTTGACCAGTATCAGGCATAGGACAGCAATAATTGCATATCTTTTGCGTAATGTGAGCATAGCCTGTCACATCCCAACACTATTAGGATAATGCCTTACTAACCGCTTCAATAACTCGTTCAGGCTGAAAGGGTTTTACGATAAAATCTTTGGCGCCGGCTTGAATGGCATCAATAACCATAGCCTGCTGGCCCATAGCACTGCACATAATAATCCGGGCGGCAGGATTCATCGCCTTTATTTCCTTTACCGCAGCTATTCCATCCATTTCCGGCATGGTAATATCCATGGTTACCAGATCAGGCTGAAGCTCCTTATACTTTTCAATAGCCACTCGCCCGTTTTCAGCTTCGCCCACTACTATAAAGCCATTTTTGTTAAGAATATCTTTGATCATCATTCGCATAAAAGCCGCATCGTCTACTATCAATACTCTCTTTTCCATTTTAATCCTCCTAGCCAGCTTATTGTAGTTTACTCATCCGATCCATGGGACTAATGATAGCGGTTATTCTGATACCATAATTCTCATCAATGACTACTACTTCACCTTTGGCAATTAGCTTACCATTTACCATCAGGTCAACCGGTTCACCGGCCAGTTTGTCGAGCTGAATGATTGCTCCCTGATTGAGTTCCAGTATCTCCTTGATGGTTTTACGGGTCTTGCCTAGCTCTACCGTAACATCGAGGGGTACATCCAAAATCAGCCCTATGTTTTGAGGATAACCTTCTAATGGAGCTTCCCTAAGAGGTGCAAACTGCACTGGCTGCACCGCAAAAGTTTGATTGCTGCGCGGCTCCGGGGCCGGATTATAAGTGGGCTGCGGAGCATAATGAACTTCCGGGGCCGGCGGCGGAGCAGCAGCCCAAGCCTGCGGTTGGGGCGGAGGAGCCTGCTGTTGAACCGGAGGCGGACTGGCCTGGGGCTGAGTCACCGGTTCCGGTGCGGCTTCCTTACTATCTCCCATAAGAATGGCCATAATGCTCTCTACCGCGTCCATCGGAATAATCTGCATTATCTCGCTGTTAACCAAATCTTCGATTTCCATTTTAAACTTAATTTTAACCATGTCTTTGTAGGCATCCGACAAGTTTAATTCTTCCTTGCCAAAATCCATGCGTTTTAAATCAGGAGGGGAAATATCGATGCGGCGGCTGAACATGGAGGATAAGCTGGTGGTAGCCGAACCCATCATCTGGTTCATCGCTTCACCAACTGCGCTCAGTTCCAACTCACCCAAGGGCTTGGACTCTACTAATCCTTCTCCTCCCATCATTAAATCCGCAATTATGCAAGCATCTTCTTCCTTGATAATCATGATGTTGGACCCGCTAATACCCTCGGTGTATCTTACTTCCACCACCACATAGGGCAAGGGGTACTGGTCTTTAAGCTCTTCCGGACTGGTAGTCGAAACACTCGGGGTGGTAATGGACACTTTTTTCCGCAGCAAGGTAGAAAGTGTGGTTGCTGCAGTACCCATACTTATATTGCCGACTTCACCCAGAGCATCCTTTTCGAAATCGCTCAGTACAAATCCTGTACCGGAACTGACTTCTTCAGCACTGGAGTTATTTCCCCCGTTTAAAAGAGCATCAATTTCTTCCTGGGAAAGGATACCATCATTCATTTTCACTTTCCTCCTCTATTATCCGGGAAACCTGAATGGAGAATCTATTGCCGAAGATACCAGGTTTACCAACGAATTTGGTGCGGTTGCCGATTACAACCTCCAGTTCCTCATTTATATTTTTGTCCAGAGATATAGCATCGCCTACCGAAAGCGCCAGCAAATCCTTTACCGTTATTACATTCTTGCCGAGAACAACTTTTACCGGTATGGACGTATTTTCCAGCTTGCTTTTTATGGCCGCGATGTTTTCCGGCGATTTTTCCTGGGTTGCTGTTGAATAGTAATAATGAACATTCAACTTGTCAAGTATGGGTTCCAAGACCAAAAAGGGAATACATATGTTTATCATTCCAACTACATCAGCCATCCTGGCTTCCAAAGAAACAATGATCATTATCTCGGTGGGTGAAACCAACTGGGTAAACTGGGGATTGGTCTCCACCCGGTCCAGGGACGGCTCGATCTGGATGATGCTCTCCCATGGCTCCTGCAAATAGTCCAGCATGCGCTGAGATATTCTTTCTATAACCGTTTGCTCAATTTCCGTAAGCGCCCTGACTTTGGCCAAAGCATAACCGGGCCCTCCCAACAGGCGGTCCAGAAAGGCAAATCCCAAATTGGGGTTGATCTCCATAATGGC
>JBDKUD010000219.1:0-2149 GCA_039679805.1 Syntrophomonas sp.
TTGCCTATCTATAATGTTTTCCGGGAGGATATTATCTTACCCGGTTCACCCCGGGAAGAAATTCTATCTAATGCCCCGTTAGTGGAAGAAAATCAGTATAAAGTTCCAAAAATAGTATAAGGGGGCCGGGCTTAGATGAAACTATATGAACTTACTTTACATAAGTTAAAAGATATACTGGCCAGGAGAGAAACTTCTGCTGAAGAAATTATAACTTCAATTTTCACCAGAATCAAAGATGTGGATTCTGAAGTCAAATCATTTCTAACTCTTACTGAAGAAGCAGCCTTGGCTAAGGCTAAAGAACAGGACCAAAAAAATGATTATCCAGGTATTGCGGGAATACCATTCGGGCTTAAAGATATTTTCTGTACCCGGGGTATAACTACTACCTGTTCTTCTCGGATTCTGGAGAATTTTGTCCCAACCTATAATGCTGCCGTAGTTGATAAATTGTATGAAAAAAAGGGCATTCTGGTAGGAAAATTGAACATGGATGAGTTTGCCATGGGTTCATCTACAGAACACTCGGCATTCTTCCCCACTCACAATCCGTGGGACATTTCCCGGGTGCCGGGCGGGTCTTCAGGTGGTTCGGCTGCTGCAGTGGCAGCAGACGAGGTGCCATTTACCTTGGGAACTGATACCGGCGGGTCAATCCGACAACCAGCTTCTTTTTGCGGAGTGGTCGGTTTAAAGCCTACCTATGGAAGAGTTTCTCGCTGGGGGGTAATTGCCTTTGCTTCCTCATTGGATCAGGTGGGCACTTTTACCAAAGATGTTGAGGACTGTGCACTGGTTATGAATATAATTGCCGGGCATGATGCCATGGATTCCACTAGTGTAAATGCGGAAGTACCTGACTACACAACATTTCTAAAAAAGGATATTAAAGGGCTTAAAATAGCTTTTCCTAAAGAATATTTCGCACCGGGTATTGATGAACAGACCCAGGAAGCGGTTAAAAAGGCCCTGAAATTATATGAACAAATGGGAGCTATAGTTGAGGAGGTATCATTACCACACAGCGAATATGCTTTACCGACCTATTACCTGGTAGCTCCAGCTGAGGCGAGCGCCAATCTGGCCCGTTATGATGGAGTGAGATATGGTTATCGGGATTCTTCCGCTGAAAATGTAATTGAGATGTTTTCAAATTCAAGGGCCACCGGTTTTGGGGATGAGGTAAAGAGAAGGATAATGCTGGGGACTTATGCCTTGAGCTCCGGTTATTATGATGCCTATTACTTAAAGGCCTTAAAGGTTAGAAGGCTAATCTATAATGATTTTGCTAAAGTTTTTGCCGATTTTGATATTATCATATCACCCACCACTCCGAGTACAGCATTTAAACTGGGTGAGCAGACGGGTGATCCGCTGACATTGTATATGAACGATATTTTGACCGTGCCGGTAAATATGGCTGGTTTGCCGGGTTTATCTATACCTTGCGGTTTTTCCGCAGGATTACCGATAGGCATGCAACTGATTGGAAAAGCATTTGACGAAGGAACCTTATTGCAGGCCGCCTATGCTTTTGAACAGAATACCGACTTTCATACTAAAAAGCCGGAACTGGGGGTGAAGTAGTTGAATAAGGATTTTGAATTAGTTATCGGTCTGGAAGTACATGCTGAACTTAAAACGGCTACCAAGATTTTTTGTTCCTGTTCAACCACCTTTGGGGCGGAACCGAATTCTCAGGTGTGTCCGGTTTGCTCTGGTTTTCCCGGAATGCTGCCGGTGTTGAACAAAAGGGTTGTAGAATTGGCCATAATGACCGGTTTGGCCTTGGATTGTGAAATAGCAGATATATGTAAATTCGACCGTAAAAATTACTTTTACCCCGACCTGCCCAAAGCTTATCAGATTTCACAATACGATATGCCCATTTGTAAAAATGGCCATATGGAAATTGATGTGAATGGAGAAAAGAAAAGGATAGGAATTACCAGGGCACATATGGAAGAGGATGCAGGAAAACTGGTTCATCAGGGAGATATAACAACTACTCCGTTTTCGCTGGTAGACCTTAACCGCTCCGGAGTTCCATTGTTGGAAATAGTATCTGAGCCAGATATGCGCAGTTCCGGGGAAGCCCGGGCATACATTGAGAAACTGCGCTCCATTCTCTTGTTCGCCGGGGTTT
>JBDKUD010000418.1:0-13039 GCA_039679805.1 Syntrophomonas sp.
GCCCATACTATTGGATTCCAAATACTCCTGTAAACCATCTGAGCCATGCTGTGCATAGTAATCGCTGATGAATGGCCGCAACTGATTAAGCATCAACTGATCATAACTATTAATATAATCGGAAAACGTTTGCCTGGTCATAAGCAGCATGGTCATGGTAGTAGCAATAACCGCCATTACTGACACAACAATGAGCACAGTAGTAATTTTTCTTGCCAGACCTGATTTTGCCATTACCTTCATTCCCCCGCTGCCAGCTTGTAACCTATGCCGTATACTGTTTTTATGCTTACCTCACTTATTTTAGTAGCTTCTATTTTATGGCGAAGATTGCTAATATGAGTATCTATGGTTCTTTCATAACCTTCATACATATCTCCAAATACTCGTTCCAAAATATGCAGTCGTGAGAAAACCTGGCCCGGATTTTCTGTAAGCAGTAAGAGGATTTTAAATTCCGTTGCGGTTAAAATTAATTGGGTATCACCTATTAATGCTTCCAATCGCTCCGGATCAATACTAAGATTATAAAAGCTTACGGTACTTATTTGCTCCGCTGGGCGGCTGCGACGCAAAACTGCTTTAATACGAGCGGTAAGTTCCCGTGGTGAAAAAGGTTTGGTAATATAGTCATCAGCTCCCAGCTCCAGCCCTAATAGTTTGTCAACTTCATCAGCCCGTGCAGTCAGAGCTATTACCGGCGTATTATTCTTTTGCCTGATTTTTTTCAGTACTTCCCAACCAGATAATTTAGGCAGCATAAGGTCTAATACTAAAAGGTCAGGTTTTATATCCTGCCAAATCTGTAAAGCCTCCAGTCCATCAGCAGCTTGAGCTACGATGAAGCCCTCTTGGCTGAGATGTTGGTTGACCATGTCTCGGAGCTTCTTTTCGTCTTCAACCAGCAGAATTACTGTATCCATAGCATTTAACTCCTTATTGCTAGATTATAGTTAAGCGTGGAACTTTTTAACTTGGTAATAGTATAACACCCGATTTTCATATTCCATAATAAATAAGGATGCCCATAAGAGGGCACCCTGTTATAAATTAATTGTTATTTTGTCTAGATGTTAGGACAGTTAGCCTGGTTTTGTCCGCATCCTCTGCCTATTCCCCGGCCCTGACCATTTCCCTGCATACACCCTATACCTTGTTGGCCATTTCCAGAACCGACAGCAGTCCGTTCTATATTGGCCTTTATTCTTTCTTGCATGTTGCTAAGGCAGTACTGATATTGAGCATCCGTAATCTTATTATCGGCTTTTAGTTGATCAAGTGTGGCAGTACGTTCAGCAATCGCTTTGTCGATTACGGTCTGTTCACTGATTCCCTTAGCTTCAGCAATGGCAGCTAAAGATTTTCCTTCCACCCGTTGGCTGCGGATATCGGCAGTACTCAGGCCGGTCAAATCAGCTACCACCTTGAGAGCTGTCTGGGCTTGTTGTTTGCCCCTTATTAATCCCTGGCATGAGACATTCGACTGGGTACTATTAGTACTGTTAGCTGCTGATGCGCTGGCAACCATTCCGCCTAATAAGAGCAATCCCATCGCCAGAGCAATAAACTTGGGCCATCTTTTTTTCATAACTTATACCTCCTAAAATACTTTTTATTATCTCTGAGCTAGATAATACACAGTAACTATTAGGATAATATCAAAAAACTATGGAGAAATTGTTAAGAATCATTCTCTAATTACTGATTCTTGATTGCGCTGTATAACTTATAGCCTCCGCTGATATTTTTAGTATTAAACCCTCTCTGCCGAAGAATACGGTTGGCAATATAACTTCTGAGCCCAACCAGGCAGTATAGTAATATTTCCCGGTCTTGGGGAATCTCATCTATACGGTCCCTGATATCATCTACCGGGATATTATGAGCTCCATCAACCATTCCCTGTTTGGTCTCCATGGGGGTACGCACATCAATTAGAAAAGCTCCCTTGGCAACCCGATCAGCAACTTCCGACCAGTATACGACTTCAACGTCTTTGTTCACAATATTAGCGGCTGCATAAGCTACCATATTTACAGGATCTTTAGCCGAAGAATATGGCGGAGCATAAGCCAGTTCCATTTCTTGCAGGTCAAATACAGTTAACCCGGTCCGTATCGCTGCAGCCAGAATATCAATGCGTTTATCTACTCCTTCATAACCTACAATTTGAGCTCCCAGCATTTTACCTTCTTCAGGAGTAAACAGCAGTTTTATAGTCATCTGCTTGGCGCCTGGATAATATGTTGCATGTGAGGCAGGATGAACATGGCAGGCCCGGTAATCCCAACCCAGTTTGAGGAGTTGTTTTTCATTTTTTCCGGTGAAGGCTGCCGTCATGCCCATTACTTTAACAATACCTGTTCCCTGGCTGCCGGAATACTTAATTCGGCGGCCGGTAATATTATTGGCAACTATCCATCCTTGACGATTAGCAGGCCCTGCCAGCGGAACCAGAGTATCTGCTCCGGTTTGAAAGTCTTTTATTTGTATAGCATCTCCGGCCGCATATATACTGGGATCGGAAGTTTGTAAGTATTCATCCACCAATATTCCACCGGTTGATCCCATGTTTAGACCCGCCTCTTTAGCCAACCAGGCTTCCGGTCTGACTCCTATGCCGATGATTACCAGATCGACAGATATCTTGGTTCCACTTGCCAATATCACCTGTTCAACATTTTGCTCACCTTCGAAAGCAACCGGTTTATCATTACGAATCAGATTAATGTCCTCATCCTTCAAATAATTATGAATCATTGCTGCCATCTCCGGGTCGAGCGCTGCCAAGACCTGCGGTCCTGCTTCTACCAAATTCACTTCGATATCACGCTCTTGCAGCATTTCTGCCATTTCCAGCCCGATAAATCCGCCACCAACAATTAACGCTGATTGAACTTCTTCCTGTTCAATATATTGCCTGATGGTATCACTATCGGGAATATTTCTTACCGTAAAAACATTGGTTTTGTTGATACCTGTAATCTCAGGTATAACCGGGGTTCCTCCCGGACATAAAACCAAATAATCGTAACTTTCCGAATAAATATCTCCTGTAACCAGGTTTTTAACTTCAATTTTTTTCTCCTCAGGTATAATTCTTTGTACCGAGCTCAATGTCCTTATATCTATATTGAACCGTTTGGACATAGCCTGCGGAGTTTGCACCAATAAGCTTTGTCTTTTCGGTATGACTCCGCCTACGTAATAAGGAAGGCCACAACTGGCAAAGGAAATATCTTCTCCCCTCTCCAACATAATGATTTCGGCCGTCTCATCCAACCGTCTTAACCTGGCAGCAGTACTGGCACCCGCAGCCACCCCACCTACGATTATAATTTTATTGTTCATTTTACATACCTGGATTGGTACAGGGTATATTACCTCTTTCTCTCTACCGACTGTATATAGAGGAATAATTTAACTATCCGTCAACCAGGTATTTTCACCTACCTTTAAATTATTTTATTATATATACAAAATTAGTATTATCAATGGTTAATGCGTATAGTCAATAATCTTAATGTTCTCACCCAATTTCATCTTAACTGGTTAAGTAATAGTTCCAAGTTATGGAACTTATGGTGTACTTTTATATGAATATTAATACATAGTATGATATAATCGAAATCCATATTTTGGATAATAGCTATAACAGTTTTGACATGTCTTGTTTGTAGGTGGTCAGAAGCTGTTTGATCAGGCTTCTGCGTTCCTCGGTCAATTTTCTTTGTCTTGCCATAAAAAATCCTCCCAGATTAATATTTATTTTAACATTAACCTAGAAGGATGCCCTTAGTTTATTAGCACAAAATTATTTACAGTCTCGGTTGGCTTTCTCACCAATCCCTTTTCAAGTTATTAATTTTCATCATTTAGAGTTCAATTATTTTCCCTGGCAGGTCTCCAAAATATCTAATAGCCTGTGTGGGGCACTGATTCTCGCAGCCATGACAACCATGGATACAGTTTTCAGGTTGGATGACAGTCGGCCCTTCATCCTCATCCCATCCATATACACCATGAGTGCAGAAATCATAACAAACTCCACAGCTACTGCAAAGTTCATGATTAATAACCGGGTACCATCCCAAATTCACACTTTACTCCTCCTCAAATTGGTAAAATGTTATGCCATCTGGTTATTTTGATGCATCCTTTAAATAATTATGAAGTTCCTCTTTACGAGGCAGTCTTCCTGAAATCTTAACCTCACCGTCGACAACCAGAGCCGGTGTTGACATGACTTTGTAACTCATAATTTTCTGGATATCCTGTACCTTGGATACATCAGCAGCAATATCTAGTTCAGCCAGTGCGTTATACACATCCTTTTCCAACTGTTTGCATTTGGCGCATCCAGTTCCAAGTACTTCAATCTTCATGAAATTACCTCCTAAATTTGTTTTTGACAACTTCTATATTTCTGTTTTACAAAACTTTCTTGTGCAGGATTCCCCGTCCAAATTAGTCAGGCGACAATACTCTTCACTCAATTCAGGAATATCGCCAAGTGGTTTAACAATGTATTCCCTAAACCCTTGCATCGTATTATTTAGCAATTCTGTATTTAAGCTGCATATGCTACGCTGCCCTTCCTTACGTTCAATAACCAGGCCTGATTGTTTTAAAACCTTAAGGTGCTGAGATATTCGCGGCTGACTAAACTGCATAATTTCCTCCAGATCGCAAACACATAACTCCCTTTCAGCCAGCAACTTAATAATCTTCAACCGCGTTGGCTCCCCTAATGCCTTAAACAGGGTTTCAAACATATTTTTCAGCTCCTTATTAATATTTCAACCATATTATAATTTAATTATTCATTAATTCGTTAACGCTTACAATTATTCCTTATCAACTAATCCATTGCAACTTTCTCATAAATCTGCTGTAGTTCTTGCCCCTGTATAGCTTTTATTAATATTTGTGCAATGATTAAAATACCTATAATATCTACAAGCAACCGAGTTATCGCAAATTTAGCACCCAGTGCTGATATTTCAAAAAGAAGCATGGGTATTTTAGTAGTTGACCAGGCACCAATAAAAACCATCACATTACGAAAACCTGCTCCCTTTTTCATCAAAACCGCCGCAATTGGGAATGCTCCATATAGAGGTCCCGCAGCCGCAGATCCCAAAAAGAAAGCCAGCAGAATTCCTTTTATTCCGGAGTTGTCCCCCATAAAACGAATCATAGTTTCCCGTGGAACCCACACATCCAAAAGACCTAACAATATAAAAATCGGAGGAATAACTACTAACATTTCTTTTATGCTAAAAATGCTTATATTAACAGCTTTTCCTGCTATTGCAGGCTCAATTACTCCCAGTATTGCAAAAGCCGCCAATACAACCCATACCTGCCAATACCGTTTGAGAAAATTCATAATCCCATCACCACTTTTGATATAATAAATGCCACAATAAACGAAAATATATAAGCTGATACATTTCTTATAAGTGCTGCCTTTTTCCCAAAATACTGTATTTCAAGGGGGAGTGTAACAATTCCTACCATCATTAGCGAAGAAACAAACGCCCCCACTTGCATGACCCCAGCGCCACCCTTCATCAAAATCGCAGCCGTTGGAAATGCCACAAAACCAGGAATTAATGTAATTGCTCCCACCGTTCCTGCCAGGACCGTTCCCCACCATCCCGAACTGCTGCCAATAAGGGTTGAAATATACTGAGGATTAATTATGGCCAGTAATAGTCCTACCAGTAAAATGATCGATAAAAACTGGAGCAGAATGTTTTCAAACGACTTCCATGCTTTTTTTAATGCCACTTTTGTCTTTTTTCGGTCTTGACTAAGCGAAACCAGCAAAAGCACTATGACAATTCCATATAATAAAAGGTTACCCAATAATGTTTCCTCCGTTCGGAATTACATTACCTGTCTCTTATACTGGAAGTAATGCGTTAAACATATAGCCCACAATGATAATTGCGACAGCAACAATTCCTATAAACACTCCAATTAACGTGGGCTTCAATACATTGCGCAGAATAATCATTTCCGGTAAAGATAGGGCAGTTACAGCCATCATAAATGCCAGTACCGTCCCCATCGCCATACCTTTTTCCTGCAACGCCGCCACCAGAGGAATTACTCCGGCTGCATTGGAATACAGGGGTACACCCATAAGTACAGCGATTGGAACTGCGAATATGTTATCTTTGCCGGCATATTTAGCAAGAAAATCTGTAGGTACATATCCATGAATCGCTGCGCCAATTCCAATTCCCACCAGTACATAAGGCCATACTTTTTTAAGTATGTCACGAACATAGTCACGGGCATAAAGCAGGCGATCATTCCAGGTTTGTTCCGCAACTATCATTTCTATACCATCGCCGCTTCTGGCAATTTCATAAACATAACCTTCCACATACTTCTCCAGATTAAGCTTGCCAATAATTATTCCGGAAATAATCGCTACGGTTAAGCCGGTACCAATATAGATCAGGGCAATACCCGAACCAAACATTCCCCAGAGTAAAACCAGGGCTACCTCATTTACCATTGGCGATGAAATCAAAAAAGAAAAGGTAACTCCCAGAGGAATACCAGCTTCAACAAAGCCAATAAAGACTGGAACCGCTGAACAGGAACAAAACGGAGTCACTATTCCCAGCAAAGCGGCTATAATATTTCCAATGTATTGACGTTTGTAGCTTAAGATCTTACGAGTCTTTTCCGGAGGGAAAAAGCTCCTAATAATCGCTACTATAAAAATAATGATCGACAACATGAAAAAAATCTTCAAAGTGTCATATACAAAAAAGTTAACAGCATCCGCCAGATGGCTTCCTTTTATTAGATTAAGCCATTGATAAGTAACCATATCCGCGAACCATTTCAACATAAACATCATCTTCTTTCTTGAGGTATCTATATAATCTTATGCTTATACTATTATACACGTTTCAATTTGTTGTCAACAGCTTTCATATTATTAGTTTTTTTAGAATAGGATAAAATTTACACTCACTAGTTTTCCATCAGAAAGCTTCGTTTATTAAGCAGAACTCCTATAATAACCACTATCAACCCCAGGCCATAAACAGTGAAAAGGATATTCATTCCCGAACTGCCTACAATACGGCTGCCAAGGGCAGTTCCTAAACCACCCCCACCCATAAAGCAAAATGCAACCAGTGACATTGCAACACCTCTCGCCTTTGCAGCAAACTCGGTGGCAATGGTTAGAAAGGTAGAGTGTGCCAGCATGAACCCCATGCCCATAAGGCCAATGCCTATTACAACGGCCGCCAGAACCATGCCAAATGTTGCAAACAGGGCATTAGCAATTGCTGCCAACAATAAACCAGTAATGATGGTTTTTTTCTTTCCGATACGGGCCGAGATTTTACCGCTTACTCTTCCGCCGATAACTGCCATAATTCCGAAAGCTGTCATGATCAATCCGATCAAGAAGTTATTGAAACTGTACTGTTTGGCGATAAATCCACCCAGAAAAGAAAAGGAGCCAAGTAAAAATATACCTTCTAGTAAAACCAACGAATAAATCATGCTGCTGGATGGATTTTTCAGCAAGGCCAGGTAGGGGGCAAAGATTTTGCTATTAGGATTCTTGCTCGAGGGTATCTTTTTCCCAACTGTAAATAACAAAACGGTGGGGATTAATGACAGCAAGGAATAAATAATAAAAACTCCCCGCCAGTTAAGGAAAAAGGCGATTGACCCACCGATAGCCATACTTAAACCCTGCCCCAAAAAAGAGATTCCCATAAAGGTTCCGATAGCTGATTGCCGCTCATTCATGGGAAAGAGATCACCAATCAATGCAAGTGACACCGGCATTACGCAAGCTGCAAAAACACCGGTAATGGCTCTAAAAATTGCGAGATCAGTAATCCCGGCTGCGGCCGCACAAAGCGCTGTACTGACGGTGAAAAAGACCATGGAAAGACTTATTACCTGACGTTTCCCAAAACGGTCAGCCAGATATCCAAAAACCAACTGAAAGAGTCCGAAAGGAATCATGTAGGCCGAAATAATTAGTGAAGCTCTGGCAACATTACTGCCCAAATCGCCCGCAATTGCCGGTAAGATTGGAGAAACCACCCAGTTATCTGCCATGACGATAAATCCAGCCAAGCCAAGGATTAACAGTATCTTTTTCTGATTCATAACATATTCTCCTTACTATATATAAAAAGGAACCACTTACTCGACTCCTTCTTACTAATTACAAAACTTAGCGATTAGTCAACAGCCATTCAAAGGCTGTCATAGAATTTGATAAGGTTGTCGCAGCCTTACCAAATTTAGCTAAAGCAAAAGCTTCCATAATTTCTTCATTTGTGGCACCGCTCTTTTTAGCCAGCTTGGTATTATTTAAGATGCACGCCTGTGAATCCAGAGCGATTGCTACGGACAAAGCTATTAGTGCCTTATACTTTTGCGGGACAGCTTCCTTAGAATAAACAAATTTTTTATCGGTTATATGATTAATTACCAGGCTTTCATCCAACTCACCCAGAAGTTCAATTGGTTTGGGTATTTCACCATTTTCTTGCTTGATGTTCTCCATTATGGTATTGTAATCCATTATTTCTACCCGCTTTCATTTATTTTTTATTATTTCCACACTGTTGCAACAGTTGTACTCGAATTGAATTGTAGTGTGCGTAATTCCATGATGTAAAAGATGTTTTTCAATTTTTTCGAGTATATCTTTAGTTTCACTTACTAACATATCCTCAATATTTACATGAGCCTCAAAATTTAATATTTTTCTCAGCCAGGCTCCATATATGAATATAGTGCACGAAGCAAATATATCTGCTTCGATGTTTTTACGTCTTTATAAGTTAATGCTTATATTATTATCCCTTTGATTATTTGTCAATAATTTTATATAATTATATTATTATTAATCTGTCTCAAAAGAATTGCGCTGGGACTAAACCTCCTTGGAGTTCTAAAACTTAACATCTATTACGGGGGGCATCTTCTACCAGGGTAGGTGAATTCAGGGGGATCGCTGAAATTGACAGGCCCTCCAAGCTCGAAGCAATCTGGCCAAAGAATTAATAGCAATGGAACCTTACGAAGATATAAATTTGAATGTAGAAATATCAGCTTGTTTAAAAGCCATGATAGAGTGCTTGCCAGAAAAATATAAGCAAGCCATATTACTAACGGAATTTCAAAGGGGCTGTGTCCGAAACTAACGTTTCGGCACAGCCCCTTTCTTGTCTTATGGGTTTTATTTAGGATTGATTAATCTCCTGGATGTTAAAGCACCTGCCTCTTTGCAAATTATTGGAAAGACATTTCAGCCTTCAGGGAATACTATTTAACATTATTATGCAACATGAAAAGAATCCTATGCACACTATATACCGTAAGGGGGTATGAATCAAATAGTTTTGCAAGACGGCTGGAATTATTAGATTAACAATTTCGTCAATAAAGTCATTGCATTAATAAAGCAACCATATTATAATTTCCTCATACCCCTACAGGGTATAGGTAGTTTGCATCAACAAATTCTATTTAGCAAAGGTTCATATTCAAAGTCTAACGCATTCAAGAAACGTAATATTCTAAGGAGTGACTCTTATGATAGCAATAAAAAATAGAATCAAAGCAAGATATGCGCAAGAAAGTACCGTTAATTACAGCTTGAGCTGTGGAAACAACCTTGATTATTTGAAGCTTACAAGCGGGGAGCGAGTACTTGATTTGGGCTGCGGTGCAGGTCATGAAACCCTGCAGGCAGCTGTTTTAGTTGGTGATCAAGGCGTAGCGGTAGGCCTGGATCTAACTCCTGAAATGTTAGCTCAAGCCAGGCAGAATGCCAGCGAAAAGGGACTCGATAATACCTATTTCGTTAACAGTTCTATAGAACATCTGCCTTTTGACAATAATACTTTTGATGCCATCATGAGTAATTGTGTTATTAATCACGCACCAGACAAAAATCAAGTTTATAGAGAAATCTTTCGAGTTCTTAAAAGCGGTGGCAGATTTGTGGTATCAGATGCGGTTAGTAAAGAAGATCTTCCTGGGCATATTAAAAATAACCCCGACCAATGGGCTGCTTGTTTCGGAGGTGCCATCACCGAGGAAAAATACTTACAATGCATCAGAGAAGCTGGATTTACCAATGTGAATATTTTGAGTCGCCGTGAATACCTTAAAAACGGTTATGATTTTGCCAGTCTTACTATTCAAGCAATAAAACTATAAGAAAATTTATCAGGGAGGTGATATAAATGAGACCAGTGAGCAAGAAAAATACCCCTAATAAGAGCAACTGTTGTACTACTACCGTAGCTCAATGCTGTTCCAAGTCATCCAATGTGGTTGCAGGCTGTCACAACTAATAGAGTATCAATTACAATATGCCTGCAATAACAAGGGGAATTCAGCTAAATGAGAATAATCTCGTAGACTGAGTTCCCCTATTATTTAGATAGAAGGTAGATAATATGTATTTTGCCAAGAATAATATCATTATTCCGTTTGAAAATACTAAGGATCAAGTTTACGCCATTCTTAATCCCCTCAGTGGAAGTTTTGATCTGCTAAATCAACAGGAGCACGAGCAAATTACAGCAGGTAAACCCGAGGAGCTAAATCGTGAAATGGCCGACTATATGCTGGAACGAGGCTACCTGTTTGCTGACCGGGCACAGGAGGATGAGCTGGTACAAAAGAAGTGGGAGCTATTCGAGAAAGAAACTGCTGATACTCAGACCCAGCTTTTGTTAATTCCTTCCTATGGCTGTAACATTGCTTGCACCTATTGTTATCAGGCTGGCGTTCAGACAGAGGCTGGGCTTATTAGTCCGGATGCAGTAGATGCCTTTTTTGCTTATGCAGAAGCAACTTTTGGGGGAAATCGCAAAAAACCATTTATCACCCTGTTTGGGGGTGAACCTTTTATAAATTCTCCCCGACATCGTGAGATTATAAGCTTGATTATCGACCGATGTGTTGAATATGGCTATGAAGTGGCGGCAGTAACAAACGGCTATGATTTAATTGATTATATTGATATACTGGCCCGAGCACAGGTCAAGGAAATCCAGGTGACCCTGGACGGAAGCAGACAAATCCATGACCAGCGCCGTATCTTTAAAAACGGGAAAGGTACTTTTGATCGTATCGTCATGGGCATTGAAGCTGCTCTAAAGCAGGGGATATCTATTAACCTCCGGTCTGTGGTAGATCAGGAGAACCTTGCAGACATGGTGGATTTTGCACATTTTCTTGACAGTAAAGGATGGCTGGATTTACCCCCCGAATTATTTAAAACCCAGATTGGCCGAAATTATGAGTTGTTCGAATGCTATGCCAAACCCCAGCATTTGCTGTCAGAAGCAGAGCTTTGGCGGGGCTTGTGGAAAATGAGCCTGAAACACCCCCTATTGAAAAAGTTCCACCGTCCTGAGTTCAAAGGGATACGCCACTTGGTCGATACTGGAGAGATGTATATGGCCAGTTTTGATACCTGCCCGGCAGCGAAGACGGAATGGGTTTTTGACCTTCATGGAGACATCTATGGATGCACGGCTAGCTGCGGGCGCCAGGAATATAAACTGGGAACCTTCTTCCCGGAAGTAGCCTTGAAAAATGAAGAAGTAACGCAATGGCAACTCCGTAATGTAAATAATATTGAGGAGTGCAAAGACTGTCGATTTAATGTGGTCTGCGGCGGGGGCTGTGGTGTTATTGCTGCCAACCGGCAAGGAAAGATTCTATCCCCGGACTGTCGGCCGATTCAGGATCTTTTAAATATAGGTGTGAATTACTATCAGAAGGAAATTCTTGATCTTGCTCATGCTGATATAAAGGAAAGCAGCATCATAATTAACGAGCAAGCCGCCGCCTGCCTAACCAGTGTCAGTCCATTTGAGAGTGGATGCTGTGATTGTCATGACTGTAATGAGCTAAGCGACAATCGGGATAAATTCGTAAGCGGCTGTATGGTTTGCGGTGCAGAATTGCTTTACCGTGATACAAAGCAGCCGGTTCAATGTGCCATCTGCGGAAAACAAGAAAAAAGTGTAGTAAGCTGCAAAAACGGGCACTATATATGTGATCAATGTCATAGCCAAAATATTTTAGGTCAGGTATTTAATCTTTGCAGCCAAACTGATTCAGGAGACCCTATCGCCATTTTAAATAAAATGTTTGAAATACCCCGACTGCATATGCATGGCCCCGAATATCACAGTATGGTTCCAGCAGCCATTGTTACCGCCTATGCTAATCGCAAGGGTTTAGACAAAACATTAATGTTGAATGAAGCAATCGCACGGGGGCAGGAGGTTAAAGGAGGTTCCTGCGGACTGCATGGGATATGTGGTGCTGCTGCGGGAGCAGGGATTGCCTACTCAATTATTAACGATGTAAGCCCGCTTTCCGGGGAGGCACGAGGTGCTGCCATGAAACTTACGGCAGCCGTTTTAACCGAAATGAGCAAGTACGGCGGTCCTCGATGTTGCAAAAGAGAATCCACATTAGCATTGGAAACAGCAATAAATTTCATTGATGAGTTTCCTGGAGAGCAATTAACTCACTATAAATGCACCCAGTTTAGAAACAATCCAGAATGTCTTAAGATGGCATGCCCGTATTTCCCCCGCAAGAGTACTGAAAGGAAGGTTTGATTCCATGAGCGAGAAAATTATTTATCTTAATGCCGAGCAGTTTGAGAAAGAGGTATTGAACAGCAATAAACCGGTCATCGTAGATTTCTTTTCGGATGAATGTCCACCCTGCGAGGTACTGGCTCCGATATACGAAAAAATGGCTGAAAAATATGGCGAACATATTAAATTTGTTAAGATTTTTCGGCAGGAAAATAAAGAACTGGCTTTAAGCCTCCATGTTACCAGCAGCCCTACAGTACTGTTTTTCAAGGATGGTAAGGAGATTGGCAAGAGACTGAATGGTTTTATGAGTAAGCCTCAGGTAAGAATTGCGATCGAAGAAATCTTGGGGGATGTCCTACCCCCGGTGAATATAAAGGAAGTTGGCTGCGATG
>JBDKUD010000230.1:0-5179 GCA_039679805.1 Syntrophomonas sp.
TCCCCTGATCTTCATAGCCGAAGTATCTTCCGTGAATTGCAGCAGCATTACTTCACCTTTATCCAGCTTTTCCGTGTGATGGAATTTAGTCTCCCGGCCACGGGTAAGCCCGATTATAGTTACCCCATTTTCCAGAGCCTTAACTACAATATAGTCTTCTCCCACATATTCATTATTCATGCACTTTTCCTCCTTTTTTTTGAGTGAGGCGTAAGGTGTATACGCCCTTCAATTAAACCATACATTGTTGTTTCCATAAACTAGAGCCAGTTCCTGTTTTAGGGTCAGATTGGCTTTCACATCGAACTTTTCATTCAATGCCACAATCCGTCTATCCGGCAGATGCATATATACCGCAATATTCCCCGGCAACTTCTTTAATAAAGACGTTAATTTCTTCTTATGTTCATCATCAGTTTTTTCATATTCTACCCGAATATGCAGTTCTTTTAACTCAGTTGTTACCGGGAAAATCTTTCTCACCGCTATTTTGGGCTGCTCATCCCGGTTGTTTAGATACCCTTCGGCAATAACCGCCGTATCCGGCTGCAGCTGATTAATACAATTTTTGAAAGCCGACGGAAACAACATCATCTCCATCCGGCCGCTGAAATCTTCCAGGAAAAAGCGAGCATAATTATCGCCCTTTTTACTTATTCGCCGGCTGAAATTCACCACCATTCCAGCAACCCGTACATATACTTCTTCGTCTTCGGATTGAAGCTGGAGCAATTCTGCGGTGGTAACTAAAGGCAGAACCTCCCGGTATTCATCCAATGGATTTTGTGATACATAGAACCCTAAGACTTCCTTTTCCCGGCTTAACCTTTCATGAGGTTCCAGTTCGCCTTTAAAATCAGGGACCGGTTCTTCTATCATCTCAGAAGGATCTCCGAACAGGGATAGCTGGCTGCTGGATTCAGACTCTTTTATTTTTACAGCCAGGTCTATACACTCATCCATTATTGACAGTGCCTCTTTGCGGCTTATCCCCAGGGAATCGAAGCAGCCGGCCACGATCAGGTTCTCCACAATGCGTTTATTTATCTGAGACAGATCAACCCGTCGGCAAAAGTCCAAAATAGAGGTAAATATCCCCTCCCTGCGGGCATCGACAATACTTTTAACCGCATTTAGGCCAATACCCTTTATAGCTCCTAAACCAAACCTTATTCCATCCTGAGCAACCGTGAAATTTTCATAGCTCTCGTTGATATCCGGCGGCAGTACAGTTATACCCATGTGGCGGCATTCTTTCAGATAAAATACTACCCGTTCCTGATGATCGATAACACTAGTCAAAAAAGCACACATATACTCCACCGGGAAATATGCCTTAAGATACGCTGTTTGGTAAGTCAGCACGGCATATGCCGCCGAATGGCTCTTATTAAACCCATATCCGGCAAAGCTCTCCATTATATCAAATATACGGCTGGCTACAGCTTCATCTATATTATGCTTAAGAGCTCCGGTTATGAATTTTTCGCGCTGGGCTTTTATTACCGCAGGTTTTTTCTTGCCCATGGCTCGCCGCAGTCCATCAGCCTCGCCCATAGTAAAATCAGCCAATTCTCCTGCTACCCGCATAACCTGCTCCTGGTAAAGCACTACACCATAAGTTTCCTGGAGAATATTTTTAAGCATCGGATGCAGGTATTCAATCTGCTGGCGGCCGCGCTTGCGGTTAATAAAGTCTTCTACCATACCGCTGCCCAGCGGGCCGGGACGGTACAAGGCATTAATTGCGATCAAATCTTCAAAACGGTTGGTCTGCATTTCCGTAAGAATCTTGCGCATGCCGCTGCTTTCCACCTGAAAAACACCGGTGGTATCTCCGGCAGCCAGCATTTTATATACTTTCTCATCATCCAGAGGTATTTTATCTATATCTATCTTAAGCCCGCGAGTTTTCTCTATTATTTCCAGAGCCCGTGCAATTACGGTTAGGGTTCTTAAGCCCAGAATATCCATCTTTAACAGGCCTATATCTTCTACCGTTTCCTTGGTAAACTGGGTAATTATATGGCCGTCAACAGTTTTTTGCAAAGGAAGCAGAGAACTTAAGGCCTGTCTGCCTATGACCACCCCGGCGGCATGGATGGACGCGTGCCGGGGAATACCTTCCAAAGCCCGGGCAATATCTATCATTTTACGGGTATCATAATCATTTTGATAAGCCTGAATCAGATCCGGCGATATCTCCAGTGCCCGGTCAATAGTAACTCCCAATTCAGCGGGAACCATTTTGGCTACCTTATCTACTTCGCCGTAAGGAATATCCAGTGCCCGGCCTACATCGCGAATAGCCGCTCGGGCTGCCATAGTTCCAAAGGTAATTATTTGCGCTACCCGGTCAGCCCCGTAACGCTCAATTATATAATCAATTACCTTGTCTCGTTTTTCAAAACAGAAGTCGGTATCAATATCAGGCATGCTTACCCGTTCCGGATTCAGGAAACGTTCAAATAAAAGATCATATTTAAGCGGGTCAATAGAAGTTATACCCAGCACATAGGAAACCAAACTTCCGGCTGCCGAACCACGCCCTGGCCCTACCGGCACCCCGTTATCGCGGGCCCAGTTAATCAGATCCTGAACAATCAGAAAATATTCGGCGAAGCCCATGTCCTTAATTACTTGTAATTCATACTCCAGGCGCTTGACTATATCTTCTTCCCGGTCCGGAAACTTTTCGGCAAATCTTTCCCATACCAGCCTGTCCAAAAAAGACTCCGGGGTGTAACCTTCGGGAATATTAAAATAGGGCAGATGAAATTCTCCAAAGGTAAAATCGAGATTGCATTGTTCGGCAATCTTTAAGGTGTTGCTAATTACCTCAGGCCGCCCAGCAAACAATTCCGCCATTTCCGTCGGACTTTTCATATAAAACTCACTGCCCGGAAAACGCATCCGCTGTTCATCATTTACCACTTTTCCGGTCTGAATACACAGCAGGACATCGTGGATGGCAGCATCTTTTTTATCTGTATAATGCAGGTCATTAGTAGCTACCAAGGGTATATTGAGATCAGCGGCCATTTGATAGAGAACCGCCATAACCTTTTTTTCCTCATCCATGCCATGGTCCTGAACCTCCAGGTAGAAATTGCCGGGACCGAAAGTCTCTTGATAAAAATGAGCTGTCTCTACAGCTCCGTTTATATTCCCGTTTAAAATCATCTGGGGGATTTCCCCGGCCACACAGGCACTCAGGGCAATCAGCCCTTCACTGTATTTCTGCAGCAGTTCCCGATCCACCCGAGGTTTATAATAAAAGCCTTCTGTATAAGCCCTGGTAACCATCTCAATCAGGTTTTTATACCCCTGTTCATTCTTACACAGCAAAACCAGGTGATACTGGCTGGAATCCCGCCCCGCCTCCTTATCCAGCCGGCTGCGGGCAGCAACATAAACCTCACAGCCGATAATAGGCTTTATGCCGCGTTTTTTAGCCTCGCGGTAAAAGTCTATAATTCCATACAGGACTCCGTGGTCGGTAATCGCAACCGCCGGCATTCCCAATTCCGCCGCCCGACCTACCAGATCCTTTACCCGGCATGCTCCATCCAAAAGGCTGAATTCCGAATGGCAGTGCAGGTGAACAAACTCATTTTCCATCAATCTCTCTCCCCATTGAAACTTACTCCCCCCATGTCCGGGAGGACACAACCATCAATAAAAATTCAACACAGATTAACACAGATTTAATTAGGAAGGACACAGATTTTTTACTGTAAATATTAGAGTAATTCTATTTTCATAGATGGCTGTGATTTGTGTACTTGGGAGTTAATTTGAAAATAACACTACGCGCTATTTTCTTTTATTTGGTTATACCCCCTGCGGATATGTGGGTTCCACTCAGCAGTTAAATCCTTCATTAATTTATCCAATAAAAAAATCAGTGTCCCTCTGTGTTGAATTTTCGTACTAACCGCGACTACTACGCTGATACATCGCAGGGCTGGCCGTTCGTTATTTCCTGCAGTTCATCGTAAGTTATAGGCAATGCGGTATTGCCAGTTCCTGCGGCAGCATATACCACATCATAACGTTTCAAACTCTCATCCAGATAAACAGAAACCGGATTCTTCAGGGCAAACGGGCATACTCCCCCCACGTTAAAGCCGGTAACCTCGAAGACCTCCCCGGCATTAGCCATACGTACCCGGGCACCGGTTAGATTCTTAATGGCTTTATTATCCAGCCTAACATCGCCCGCCGATACTATCATCAGATAGTCTTCATTTTTAGTCTTAAATAGAATTGATTTGGCTATTTGGCCCACTTCCGTCCCCAAAGCCGCTGCCGCCAGCGGTGCGGTACTGGTATCATCATCCAGTATAATAATCTTAAGGTTCGGGTTCCGCTCATTCAAGTAAGCATTTACTCTTTCAATCTCATTCATCTCTATTACCTCACATAATGATATAACTTTAATTATAAAAGAAAACCGTTAGATTAAAAAGGCAAACAGGGGGACGAGCTATATTAGACCCGTCCCTCTGTTTGCCTCGTTCCCGTCCTTTACTCTTCTGTACTTAACCCGTTCTCTTCCGCCTTTTGGGATTTCATGCGCTTACTCATAATGCCGCCTACCTTGCCGCACATGGCATTGGTCAGGGATTCCCAGCCATCCTTTTCAACCTGCTCCCAAATTCCCAGTTCCCGAGCTATCTCAATTTTCATTAAATCCTTTTCCGTAAGAACCTTCTTCTTTTTCTTTTTGGACGGAATGTTGATGCACCTCCATGTTAAACTATTGCGAATTACCATATCTATAATTCCCAAATGGTTTTACGCATATGCGTATGGGGGAGTAAGGGGTAAGGCGTGAGGTGTGAGGCGTGGACGAGCGTAAGGAGTAAGGTGTAGATTTAGTAAGGTGTTAGACATAGACGTTGAATGCTTGGCACAGCCAAGCATTCAGTCAACCAATATTCGAAATTCAACAAACGCTAAAAATAACGAGCAACTAATAAAGAAGCCCTAACTCAACTATTACTCCTCACTTACCCTGACGCCCGTTTTACCCCTTACGCCTCACACCTCACTTTCAAGGAACTTGAATAAATCCGTCTTTTTACCCTGCCAATCCGGCTTATAATCGACATCCCCGGTAATAAGCATATCCTCTACTATAAATGTCTTCATTCCCACCTTACCGGCCGGAAGG
>JBDKUD010000349.1:0-3859 GCA_039679805.1 Syntrophomonas sp.
GACTCCCAGGGTAAAACACTGGGTTAATTCAACCGATCAGGTAATGGGTAATTGGGTTTCAAAAGAAGACGTCATCCGAGAGCTAAATTCAATAAATATTGATGAAGTTCCAGTCTATAAACATGACATCCCAATAGAAGAATTTAATAATACGCTGATGAGTAATAGAAAAATAACTGTAATCGGATTTGATGTATTGCAAGTGCCTAGATATAAGATTGTATATGAATATAAAAGCGGCTTGGATTAATCTTTATTATTTAATGACACCCTGTTGTGTAAATTTATATTAAAGTTGACACCTCTTTCGATATGAATTTGAAAGAGGTGGTTTTTTATGGGCATTGTACATTTGAAACCACATATAAGTCGTAAATATTCTATAAGAAATAAAATCGACAGCACCAACACAAACGAGCAGACGGAAAGATTGACTGGAAAAGCAGAAAATGTACAACTTTTTTATTTATTGCTTGAAATATAGTTTACTGAATTGCTCAACTCTTTTTATTCCCCTAAAAAAAGATGGGGATGGTGTAGTTGGTCCCGTGACCTATTATAATTTGGGTATACATGGAAGCTAAAGCTTAATCAATATTTAAAATATATACTTTTCATAGCCTGGTAGCACATCCGCTGTCAGGCTATTTTTATTTATATAGTTCTCATCACATGATCACCATTATTTACCATGCGATATTTTACCCTGCCAAATCGTTATACCTTATGTAAAGGGGAACAAGCAGTATGACCTGCATTGAGAAGTTTTAGTAAATATAACAGGTAATCATGGGAATTGGGGAGGGTATAAATTTGAAGAAATTATTAACAGCTATTTATTTTCTAACGTTTATATTAGTTATATTTGCCGTTATTGACCCTTCAATAGGTACTGACAAGTCAGCTAATGTGGACTACATTGCTGCTACGAATGCAGTAGAACCGCAAACTGATAAGAACACTGGCCAACAGGATACAAATAAACAAATTACACCAAAAGAAAAGCCCAATAAGGAGAATAACACGGTACAAATCCCCACATCGAATAGGAGTCAGCCGCCATCGTGTTATGTTATCGATGTCTGTATTAGCGATCAAAAGGTACGCATCTATAAGAACGGTACGGTTACTAAGGAGTGGACCGCATCAACCGGCGTGAATAGTTCTACGCCACTGGGTAGCTTTACTATTCAAAACAGAGGAGAATGGTTTTATAGTGAAAAATATCAGGAAGGTGCGATGTGGTGGGTTTCATTTAAAGACTGGGGGATTTACTTGTTTCATAGTATTCCAATGGATCGCGAAAAAAATGTTATTACAGAAGAAGCAAACAAACTAGGAACCCCTGCTTCTCATGGGTGTATTCGTCTGGAATTAGATAATGCCAAATGGATTTATGAAAATATTCCTGCAGGTACCCCAGTAAATATTCATGAATGAGAGTCAACTCCTCAGAAGACTAAACAGTCAAGGTACTTACGTAATATTAAACCTTAAAAGTATACCCCCGGGGCGAAAATTGCATATAGGTAAATTAGATGAGTGTAACAGTTAGAAGCTAGCCTGGCGGCGGCCAGTCCCCGCGTTCCTTGATTAGTAGGCTTTCCAATTGAATCTGTTGTTGAATCGAAATATCCTTACGATCTCCTATAATCCAACCTCTCATAAACGGTGTTTTAGGCGGTTTGAATAACGGTGGGTTAACACTAATTAGGTAGTTCCTTAAATCATCAGGTATTGATTGCCCTGAATTAATTCCGGTACATGAGTAGCTAAATGGGCCAAAGTAGCCGAAAATATACTCAGATAAATATTACTGGTGGCTACGAAGGTAAAGACATCGCCATCCTTCTTCGTCCTCCCCTAGCCAAAATTGTTAACCGGGTCCATAAAGCGTGCTAAATTAATGGAAAAGTCCGTTATGGTCTGCCCACCCACACGCAACACTCTTATTCCTGGAAGCAAGGATTTAATCTGTGTAAAAGTGATTTTTCTAAATATGTTTCTTCTATTTTTATAATGAAGCGAATAAAAGTATATTTTCTTTATTGGCCGTTTAGCATAACACCAAAACGGTCAACAATCAAGTAAATAATGAAAATACTGCAAAAGCTTTGATACGCAAAATTCAATATGGTTTAAGTGCTGGGAAAATATATTTCGCAGAATTACCCATTTTCCATATACCCACACTTAATTATAGAATTAAGCATGCGGTAAAGATTATGAAAGGGGTAATTAAACTATGAATATCGTGAATGAAAAAAAGGCGATTTCCACTATCCCTGTGTTAGAGGTTTATGATGCCGATTCATCTTCGAAGAAGCCATTGGTAATTATTCTGCATGGATTTTTAGGTCTGAAGGAAGAAAACACAGAATTTGCGGACAGTCTTGCGCAGGATGGTTATTTTGTTGTCTTACCCGATGCATTCCTGCATGGAGAGCAAAAGAAAGAAGACTATGAACAAATAAGTATGTTCAAAAAAGTTGGCAGAATAGACGAAATCTTTTTAAAAACCACTGACAGCATTAATGATATAATAACTTACTATGGGAAATCGCGTGCCAATACTGCTCGAATTGGGTTAATCGGTGTTTCAATGGGCGGATGTATTATATATAACTATTTAGCACGACAAAACAAAATAAATGTTAAGGCGGCAGTGCCAATTATTGCAACCCCATACTGGTATAATCATTTAACTCAAGAAGCTATTGATACCGATATGCCTGAAGCTAGAAAATATATTAATGACGATCTGCTGAAAACAATTAAAAAGATTGAACCGTCGAACTCACTCAACAACATAAAAGATACGCCATTACTTATGTTAAATGGCGAAGCTGACAGGTTGATTCCAATTGAAGATATAAGAAAAACCTACACTTTAATAAAAAATAACTATGATAATAGTGATAATATAAGATTTATTGAATATCGGGGTCATGACCACATTGCAAACGAAGAAATGTTTAAGGAAGCCGCAAATTGGATTAAAAAATTCCTTTAAAGCTTTGGTAATAGATCTAAATGTGACCAATGGCATGTAAATAAATAGCACCTATACTTTCACAAAATATATGACCCCAAAGTGTCAAGAATAACCTATGGAAAGGAATATAGGTTTGTCCTCTTTTTGGCCTTTCTTTGCTTACTATCTGGTATCGTCATTTAAACATCACTCCAATTGATAGAATTAACAATAGTATTCACAGCAATTCTATTTCTAATGTAACTATACCGGTTTCACTACCCTTATCAAGCAAAGGAAAAAAGCGCTTTGCTACCATCTACTGGTTTTGAACTTTTTACTGCCAAAATAATCAGCAGAGTCCAGTGGTACGATGCAAAATCCGTCCAGGCCAATCTGCTGCCCTCAAATAAGCGGAATCACAGCTTGAAAAGCCTGGAATGCCGGTGATAGAATGGAAAATAGACCAGAACACTAAAACAGTTGGAAATTATGGAGGATATCATATTATGAACCGTAAAAAATTCAAAGCAGTTATCCTGGCATTTACCATGCTGGCGGGGACATTTTTGACCGGATTTACATATCAGCAAGGTATAGAATATGTTTATTCTGAGACCCAATCGGAAATTTATGATAACGCCAGTTATCACGAACAACTGGGGGGACATAGTGTCAATGGTATTGAAAGAGCATATTTCGTCAACGCGAATACCCAGGGTACGGATTTAAAACCTTATGTATTTGAGGGTGATGTGACCGGGATCTATACGATGGATACCATGATCAACACTTTGGAAAACCAGGGTTACAAGGTCGTAGCAGGCATCAACGGAGATCTTTATGACACTGCCACCGGAACGCCAAAGGGACTGACCATTCATA
>JBDKUD010000109.1:0-20446 GCA_039679805.1 Syntrophomonas sp.
TCCCCTTAACATTATTCTATTTGGCATCAGACACTGCTGCGTATTCTCTAGCAACACCAACCTCATTCCCCCGTTGCCCCCGTCATACTAATTTCATTCACACCAAAAAATATAGAAGGATAATAGCTAGAACATTGGGAACAGATATAATAAAGAAATAACTAGCAATATTCTCCCGCCGGTTTCTGGTGTCTTTTGTTTCACTTGAGTAATTAGCCCTGATGCGATCACCACTTAAAAATGAGCCTTCAAAAATACCAGCTAAGAGTAAGCACCCCAATCCAATGTACCCACATATCTTCGTGGTCATCGACCAGTCACGCAGGAACAGTCCTGTCAAGACGCCGATAAAAGCACTAGTAATACCTAACAAAAGTGACTTTTTCAACACTTCCCCTCCCATCCGCGAATTGTATTCATATGCCCCGTCCCGTGACGATTCCTAAGCTGATTTTTATTTAACAATGAGACCTAGTAGGGCAGAAAGAGAAACTGCTTGCATAGGGCTAACTATAGCACCATAAACATCGGCAATGTTTACACCCAAACCTTCAATATCACAACTAGTAAAATCTATTCCTTTAAGATTTGAGAAGTTCATTTGCGCCTGAAGTAGATTAGACTCTCGAAATTCAACTTTTGATAATATTGAATTTTTAAAGTCCGAGAAACTTAATTGACATTCCAGGAATGTAACTTGCTTACAATTAGAATAGCTAAAAAAAGCATATTGGCCATTGCAATTTTCAAAGATCACATCTCTCAAGGTGGCTTCACCTAAATTAATGCCAATAATTTTACAATTTATAAATTCGACTCTATGTAATGAAGCTTTATTAAAATCAACATTTGATAAATCACAATTTTGAAATCTTACTTCCATTAGTTCTATATGTTTAAAAGTTATTTTATTGAAAATAACATTATTAAATATTACTTGTTTAAAAGTTATTCTTTCCGCCGCATGGTTTTCTAAAGAACAATCACAAATTGTCCCAAAAGAAAATATGGCATCATCTAATGCATTATCTCTAGATAACTCTATGATATCCAGTTCGTTATCAAATATAGGTCTTAGAATTTTTGTTGTAATTTTCTTGTCTGCCATATATGCTTGCCTCCATAACATTTTACCTCTTCAAAAGTGGTGCCAGATGCAAACTCTTTATTAAGCAAGCGCGTAGTTTACAGCACCTATCGCATGAATCAAAGTTGTATCAAATAGCGGGACATTCGAGTCCTCGGGTTTAACTAATAAGCCAATTTCCGTACAACCCAGAATAATTCCATCAGCACCTTGTTCTATTAAATCCTCAATGATTCTTTTATATCTGGTTCTTGATTCATCAATGATTTGTCCCAGGCATAATTCGTTATAAATTACTGCATTTACGATGACTCTATCCGTTTCCTTCGGGATCAAAACCCTTATACCTTGAGCCGCTAAACGTGATTTATAGAAATCCTGTTCCATAGTATATCTTGTTCCCAGCAGCCCAATTGTTTTAATTCCATTAGATAAAACTTGTTGTGCTGTGATATCCGCAATGTGAAGTAAAGGAATATGAATGCCGGCCTGAATTTGGTTAGCAACTTTGTGCATAGTATTTGTGCAAATGACAATAAAATCTGCCCCAGCTGCCTCAAGGCTACGTGCAGCATCTGTTAGAATCTGAGCAGTCTTTTCCCATTCACCATTTCTTTGACATTTCTCTATTTCCTCAAAATCCACGCTGTAGAGAACACATTTTGCCGAATGCAGACCTCCAAGCCTCCGCTTAACTTCTTCATTAATAATGCGATAATATTCGGATGACGATTCCCAACTCATCCCGCCAATTAAACCAATTGTCTTCATCTATTGCTCCTCCAATTTATTTAGGCCTGTAGTTGACTACTAAACACCCCATACCTATAATTCACGTAAAATGTTTCACGTGAAACATATGTTTACTAACCCTTATGGGTAGGCTCATTCAGCAATTTATAGTTACTCAGATGTACCATAGCAAGATCATCCGATCTGTCATGTCATATTGTGCAAGCCCAATCAATTCATTTTTCCCTGTCATCAGTCCAATCAACGTGCAAAGAAAATGAATAATGCGAAGCACGTTATGTTTAGTAGATTCTTGCTCCAAAGGGTATTAGTCCTAATTTGGCAAACTTAAAATGCTGAATCCCAAATGGAATGCCGATGATCGTTATACAAAATAATAAACCAATGACTAGATGTGTTAAGGCAAACTCCCATCCGAAGATAATAAGCCAGATAATGTTAAAAATCAACCCACCCGCACCAAAATGACCTACTTCTATCTCCTTGCCAAAAGGCCACAATACAAAGCCAGCAATCTTTAAACATTGTATCCCAAAGGGTATACCAATCACGGTTACACATAAAAGCAGACCTGATAGAAACCATAAAACAGATGCAATCAAGCCCCCAATTAGCAGCCAAATGATGTTACCGATAAAATTCATAGCCTCTCCCCACCTCTCCAGTCTTATTGCACTTACATGGAGATAATCGTTATTTTACATGCCAAAATTTGAACGCATGACAACTTCATATTCGCCCTTGGTATTCATGGCATATGTCAGGTAAAAGCCAGACTCCCATTCCTTCTTTTCTACTCCGATTTCATAAACCTCATCGGAGTTTAAATCTGCTGCAGTTACTAAACCAATTTCTATACAATATTCTGGTCCGCCCATAAGTTCCATAATATTATTCTTATCTGCTTTGAAGACACCTTTGTATGGGCGCAGGTCACTGTAAAGCGTCTGCATACTGCCATCGTCATCCTGATAAAATATAACATTAAATATTCCCAGATGATCTGTCTTACCGTTGCCACAAAGTAGAGGATACTCTAATTCTGACTTGGGGTTGTCTGCAAACATCAAATACTCCTTATTACCGTCGTTATCAAAATCGCCCAGAATGCAATCGGTGAAATTTGGTATGGTGTTCCCCATATTATTCTTTTGAAATAAATCAACAAGTAACTGTGTCCCTTCGGCGGTAGGCTCAACACCATAGGTCAGCTTCTTTGGAATTAAATTAGCACCGTTGTTTGTAACCAGTCTATCGCTGGAACTATGCCGTTCCCATTTTGCACCAAAAACAAATTCAGTTTGAAAGCTGTAATCCGGTATTTTAAGTTTGGAAAGCTCCGCCCCCAGCTTTTCAGGCAGGTCAAAAGTCCGGTAAGATGGGTTACTTTCATCCTCGAAGTGATAAAGCCGGCCATACTTTGCGAATTTTTGGGGAACATCCTCAACTTCAAAGCTACCCAGGCCATAAGCCTCCTCGGTTAACCAGATGATCTGCTTTGACACCCCCACAAGTTTGTTATTCTCGTAAACATAGTAGGAATCTTGATTGAGCAGGTCTTTTGCGTAGAAGGTAGCAGCGTCTCCGGCACCTGTTTCAGAATCACCGGTATCACACAGACTATGCCAACCGTCGTCGTCATAGCTGCCTAACAGAGACCCGTTTATGAAAAAATACTGCGGCTGAGTGCTTATTAGCGCTGTCTTTTTGTTATCAAGTGTGGAAGTGGCTGACTTACCATCCTGCCGTATATCGGAAAAGGGACTCGTACAGCCAGCAAGAGCCATTACCATTGTAAGGCTAACTAGTAATAACGAAACTATTTTAAGATAGTTTCTCATGTTGCCTTCCCTTCCCTTAAAAGTATTTCAAAAACGCATCCTGTGTGGTTGAATATCCCGGTAGGTATACTAAAAGGTGAAGAACAGGAATAAGACGTTGACTTAGCCCTGCGTATACCACAGTTATTCTCCTCAATCAGTACCTTTTAACCGCAGTATTCCAAATAATCTCGAACACCGTTTGATTATATGGGATAATGGGAAACTTTATGCGTATGCTAGGTGCATCCCGGATTTGTGTAAAGTCCAATTCGATGCAAAATAAGGCGAATATTTTTGAGACAATTGGATAATTTAGTCAGTTGTCCTCTTTACGCACGAATGCAAGGTAGTTTCACTTCATTTGCGCAAGGTAGGAGGAGCATGCTATCCTTTATTATTATCTAAGCGTCTCCTTTATTATGTCGATCGCAAATGGTTTGGCGTCAGTAATTGCTTCCTCGGTGATATAGATTTTGTGAGGCTCGTTGGTTACTTTTTTCATCGCAGAATATACTATACATTCTTTCGAAATTACCCCACTACTTAGTGAAATAGTTCCTGATTTCTCATCGTATGTTACGTATATGCCCTCTTCATGCAACAGCCTGTTTATCGACCTAAAATAGCGTTCTTTCTTTTCCATGGATAGTTCCATAGGAAGCTTTCCAGATATACCCCATTCTAAAAGTTGTAATGCTGCAAAACGATCCAAATTGGCCTGAAGATATTGATTTCGATAATGCTTTAAGCAATTATTACATGCCCGATCACAGTCGCAGCTACTAAGAAAATTTTCTGTTTTTTGAAGCAATTCAACGATATATTCTGCAATTCTTGAAGAATAACCGGCACCACTTGACAGACTGTCATAAAGATATATATCAAGAAACAATGATTCACTTGCATAGCGTATACGATAGCCCGCCTGTATGTCAGTAAATTCAATATCAAGTATTCGGCTTGCCGTCAAGCGTAATGCTTCAGCAAGAGTGGTAGCCGCACGGGTTCTCCACAATATAGCATCTGCAGTTTCTACCTCAATTTTGTTTTTAGGCAATGTGATTTCTATGACCAGCATATCTGTCACGAAATCATATCCAAGATTGACATTTATGGGCTTATGTTTACAAAATTCTCGAACCTGATTTCCCGGTCTGCGAATATTCCTTAACACGCTGGGGTCGTTGCCCGGTGCTGCTGCACCACACTTAGAGCATATCATGAACCCTTGATGTTCGCCTCCGACCGTACTCCCTTCGTTAAGCATAATAATTCTTTGATTTGCTCTTCTTGCAACGCGCATATTGACACAGCCTTCAATTAAGACCATATTGTCATTTGGCAAGCTTGAATAAAGCGGCCTTTCCGATGACGTATATTGCATATCAACTGCCGCTGGTTCAATTTCTTCTCCATTCACAGGACTAAATCCCCAAGGCCTTATCATTGGTAACATATCAGCAATTTCCTCACTAGAACAGAACGGACAGTTCTCGCTCTCCATATCGTGCGTAAAACCAAACCAACCGCATTTAATGCAACGTTTCAGTTCTTTGCAGTAATTTGGGTCTTCGATATATAGTTTTGCTGGGGCAAATGGATTGGTTGTTTTGCTGGCTGTATGCATATAAATGCCGCCTATTTGGTAAGTCTTCTTATCTACTACGATAGTTCGGCCAGGAGCATATTCACTTATTGCCACATCAAGACCCCGTTCGGGTTGATATTCAATTATCCCACGGTTGTTTTCAATATAGGTACTAACAACATCTTTGGGAAAAGAATATGTCGGAATAATTCCTTCTTCATATAATGCATCAAGCAAGGACTTTTGACGCTTTTCCTCCAACCCTTCGCCATAAGCATCTTTGTGTGCCTCAACCTTGATGGACAATTCATCTAAAGAATCTAGCAGTTTTTGCTTAAAGGTATCCAGAAGTTCATTATGCTCTACTGGGAGCAATATGGCTAAGAGTTCACGATCTATGCTAAATGTTGAAAGATAGGTTTCCAGATCAATAATATAGCTTTCAAAAAACCTAATGGTAGATATTTCATCTAAACTCCTCTCACATTTCTGCATAAATGCGTTTAAGGCAATCATATTTAGATGCCGAGTTAGTAACTTCTCGTTACTTACATCAATCCAAGGCTGGCGAGGTTCACCTTGGAACATCAGCTCCGGATTGTTGAAATAATAAGTATCATGAGGGCCACCTTCAGCAAACGTAACTATTGTAGACATACTTGCTCCACGCCTGCCTGCACGGCCTGCTCTCTGCTGATAGTTTTCTCTCATAGGCGGCATGTTACGCAATCCAACAGCGACTAATGAGCCAATATCAATACCGACCTCCATCGTTGTCGTACTCGAAAGAATGTCAACAGGCGTTTCGCCTTCTTCTATCATATCTTGAAATCTCATTTCATATTGTTCTGTTTTTGCCCACATTTCGCTACGCTGATCTTTATGTCCAAGCTGTGCTGTATGTTCCTCTGTATCGATAACGCGAACTGCTCCTCCTTTTATCGCATACTCTGCATTCTTCCGCCAAAATGCCTCTGGCGAAAAATCCTCAATTAAGCTTATCGCTTTTTCACCACAAACCGGACAGCATTCATTGAGCATAAATGGTGAAACAGCAGCACAACGACTACAGCGATACCAATTATGCTTCGGATCATATATTGGGTGAAGCTTCTCCATATTTAAGAAGTAACGGACTTGATCGTGCTGACCATTATTACAAAACAGTTTGAAAGCGTCCATCCATGCCGATTGCTTCTGTGGATTATCGAATATCTTGAGAATGCTCGCTATAACATTTGGCATTTTAATAAAATCACTATGCCCAAAAGGCTCATATTCCCGACGAACTTTTCTTCTACGGTCGTCAAGAATCTGGTGTCCTAACGCAACATTGTCAGATAAAAACGCATGAAGAATAGCACTGAACACTTCAATAAAAGTATCTTCCGACACATAAATCTGGGCTTTCTTTAATAATTCGATAGCAGTAAACATTGGTTCATATGCTGGCTCAAAATAGCATAGGCCTGCATCAGGCAATGTATTATATCGCGCACAAAACATTCGCAATAAATGCTCTTGCATATCTTGTGGAGCATCATTAAAATTCATGCTTTTATGCGGGAAAAAAGCTCTTCCGTTTTTCCTGCCAGAGCCTGACGAGCCTAACCGCAAAGTATTCTTGTGGTTCTCAAATATCTCACGGCTTTCATTAGAAAATAAACTAACATTTTGTTCTATAGCCGCTTGGACAAAATAACCGTATACATCATTTAGACTTAACTCATCTCCAATGCGCTCTTCGATTTCTATTACTTTTTCGAGAGCCAACATAAATAATTGGCGCACCGCCATTTCATCGGAGGCCAAAGACATATCTCGGGTTAGAGTGGCTGCACGTTGCCGACTATCAGAAAAAAGTAAAACCTTTCTACCTTGATTGGGGAATCGTTTCTTGTTTTCTTGTGTGAAATTAGTAGCTGGTTGTTGCAAAAACTGCGCTCGTATTACGTTAAAAAACGCTTGATTACCCCTTGTCGAAAAGCTTGTGATTCTCGCGTTAGCTAATTGTTGCCTGCATTTAGGACAAGTGTAAAAGGTTTTTGTATCTGGATTCCCTTTTAATGCATACTCAGAGTACCAAAGCGGTCGATATCCCTCTTTATTTGCAGCCGAATCGTCAAAAGTAATGGACCCGCTGGAATAGTCAAGATAACACTGCTTGAAAGGGTATTTGCTACCCTTCCTTTTTGGAGGAAGAGTTTCGCCCTTCATAGGTATATAAAGATGTATTTCCTTCATTTTGCTTGATTCGAAAAATGCGCCCGGGCTTGTCCATAAATACTGCCTACCTACGCTCTGTTGAACAAATCCATGAAAAAATAACGCGCCACAGCGGCGATCATTATATAATTCATAGACTCTGCTATAGCAATCAGGACAAGTAAGGCGAGCATCTACTAATTGAACGTCACCTAAAGCAATTCCGTTTTTATAGTGTTGATTCGGGCAATCTGGGTTTGAGCATGCATAGACGCCCCGGAAACCCCGAAACAGCATATGCATTCGCGCCGGAAAAAGTACGCTTCCTGATGCATCTTTTGCCATAGGCGCAATCGTAAGCATTGCATCAATTGCGGAGATTGCCTGATTTTTATCTGTTTGCGGGAATATCCTTTTTGCCAAATTCGATATAGAAATGGCCTTACCTCTGCATTCAATAAACAATTTATTAAAAGGCATATAGTTCATCAAATTATCATAAAGCCATTGATACGCATCAGATAAACAAGCCCATTTTATTTTGTCATTTACAACTTGCGCCCGGAAAATATTGAGTTCGTAAAGGCGCGAATATTCATCCTTATCCAAATTGTTAATATTAACCCGTTCAAGTACTTCAACAGGCATATCTGTTAAGCTTTCCCCGCTTTTGTTATCTTGATATCCCCAAAGATAAACAAATTTATCATTGTTTTCAGAAGCTGTAATATCTTTTGCGAAACGCTCCACTGCCGAAATATCATCGTTTGTTTTATGAGGCATGCTGGCCGTTGTTAAGATAAACTGAACGCGATCGCGGGATATTCCCAACTTATAAAAAAGGCGTCGCAAAAGCAGTGCAACTTCACCACCGGCAGAACCCCTATACATATGAGCTTCATCAATAATAAACAGCAATTTTTCATCAGGATTTTTGTCAAGCCAAGCTTTTGTACTCTCCCAAATACTATTTTCTCTGGGCCTGAGGAGCATGTATTCCATCATGCTATAGTTGGTTATCAAAATATCGGGGCAGGTATTTTGCATCTCGAAACGTGTAACCATTTCCGCATCTTCTGGATTTGGAACATGATAGGACTTACGTATATTATTAATAAAAGCATGCAAGTCTTTTTTAGCAGGTATTTTCCCATTTGAAAGCAGTTGTTTGAAATAAAAATCTTCGTTGTCTCGCGCAAGAATGCGTTCTAAAGATCTTGCCAAATCCGTATCTTGCTTTGCTTCGGGACGAGTTCCCGCATATGGAGTTCTACCTGTGTACATGCCAAACTGAGGCCCACGAGCAATATATCCGGAAGTATTACGGAATGTATGAATAAAATTCCCTTCAGGATCCCCCAACAAGCGACGTAACCTACTGATCTGGTCTGACACGAGGGCATTCATAGGATACATTATAATGGTTCGAATGCCTCTAAAATGTTGCCAAGAATCCGGATTTTCTTTGGCTTCTTTGGTTAGCTTTGCAATTAACGGCCACATAAAACACTCAGTTTTACCAGAGCCTGTGCCGGTTGAAACAAAAAGATCATTTCCATTCCAGGCATTTTCCAGTGCTTCAATTTGATGACGAAATGGGGTTCTGTACACGCCTAATCCAGCAATAATCATTTGCTCAAAAAAGTTCACCAAGTAATCGGGAAGAGCACTTTGGGAAATCCCGCTTTCTACTGTATAGTATGCCGGTGATGATTCAATATACGGCTCAGAAAAAAGCCCACCTGTTTTTCGCAGCAACGGTTCGCAAGCATCAAGTAATACTTCACTCTTCCCTAAGTATTGGCTTTTTAGGTAATTGATGAGCTCCGTACACAAGGCCTCATGATAAAAGTGTGCCCCTCTGTTCATAGGCATTCCTCCTTTAATACAAATCCAAGATGGCACAATCTATGCTTAATGGCCGGATATATTGCTGGAGCTATAGAAAATCTCCAGCGGTTCTCCAATTCCTTTAAGGAAAACGGCCATGCATACAGTCGGAGAAAACTCTCTTCCGGATTGGGTAGCGTGTAATTCAATTCCAAATTTATTAGTTTATCATCAATGGTCACATTAGCTTGTAGCTGCTGGTATTTATTTATCAAGGCCAATGCAATATATTCGTGGTAACTTTCTTCTTGTTCCCACGATTGCAAATCATATTGGGCCTTATTATTAACTAATATATAGCGATAACTATGATCGGACTGTTCTCGCGATAACAAGACATCATGTGTGCTTGGCTTGTTTGTTGTATAATATCCATCGCCGAAACGGCGGAAAACATGTAAAAATTCTCTGGTAGAAGAACCATTTAATGGACGCCATTGGCTCCTTTTAACTATCTTTTCCATTATTTCTGCTGGTTTTTTTGGAGGTAGTCCATAGGTTGCATATAGACTACCATTCAAGATTTCTTCCTCGTCCTTCTTATCTTCACAGAGACTGTATGTACCCAAGCCGCTATAAATATATTTCCTGGATATAATTGGACTACGAACCCATTTGACACCAAATGCAACATTAAACTTCTCAGTGGCAGGACAAATATAATTGGGGTAATGATAGAAACTTCCTGCTAATGCATGAGTATTGAATATGTACTCAACGATGTCTTCCATCAGATTAGTGGTAAATTCAGTAGTAAGGCTAAACAACTCTAAATATGCCGATAACTTTTCGTAGATTTTGTTTTTGATACGAAAAATGCTAAAATTAGATCCTTCGCTTCCTCTCAGCATGTTCAAAAACCAAGCACTGCAAGCGGATAAAATAACCCGTTGTGTCCACTCGTATTCACTTTCAAATTGAGATTTCTCTATACCTATCTCATGTGACATTGTGATTAGTAATGTTTGGGGAGACATCTATAGCCCCCTTTCAAGGAGCTTCTCTAACTCTTCGATAATCTCCGGTTCTAATGTGGAGAGGCTTCTAGTCTCATCTAATAATTCATTAGCTCGACCTAAACAAATGGACAAAGGCATCCACAAAGCCCTGAAACAGACCTGATCAACATTAATATCTTTAAAGGCTTTTACCAAACAGGCTTTAATGGACGCAATCACCATTTCTTGGCGTTTATCAACGAGTATCGCTGAACTAAAACTTATGTTTTCAGCCTTTGCTTTTACAATATCTTTCTGAGTAACAGAGAATTCTTGTATTGCTTGCTCCGCGCTTTCATATATGTAATCCCTTGATGCTTTATCAGAAATAAAGAAATCAGTAAATAGTGGAAGCATATATTGGTATAACCCTCGCGGTTCTATAGCAAGAGACTGCGAGAATGGTATTGTGAAAATAAACATTTTTTGAGGAAGTAATTCAGTTATTGAAACTATTTTTTCAAAAGATTCTGAGCCAAATGCATTTGGGACAAGTATTATCTGTGCATCAGCAGATGCAATTATATCATGAGTATCCTGCTGAGATATCTGCTGGGACAAAGTCAAGCGAGCAGGATCACAGTGGCATATTGCCGCGCTGAGTGCAGTAGCAATGTCTGGTCCTCCAACACCGGCAATAAGAAGATTTGCCTTGTTACAGTAAGCTGCAATCAGAAATTGTGATAACTCCGTTGCACTTTTATTGTCAGAAATACCTGCTTCGTTCAAATTGATTATCAGATTATATTTTGCAGCTTCAAGGTTTTCAGCTTCTTCAATCTGTTCGGCCTTTCTAGATACCTGTGTTATTAAAAAATCATCTTTGATTTCGGGGATAGGTACTGCCAATGTAGCCGCGCCCAACATTTTAGGTGGTAGTAAAAAAGAATATTCGGTCAATAGCGTGCCCACTTCAGAACGGGCTTGTGCTAGGCGTTCACGAATCTTCGCCTGGACATCCAATTCAAGGTTTTTAAATTTCTCTATAGCATTTTTGTTTGAAGTTATTTCATTTTTTTGTTTCAGCAATTCACTTTCTTTTAACGCGATTTCTTTTTTCAATTGCGTGATGTTTTCAACGATTTCTTTATTGGTTGTCTCCCAATAAGTTTCTACGGAACTTAGCATACGTTTTGATAATGCAGAATCATTTTCTATCAGAGTTTGGAACAGCGCGCCATCCCATTCATCGACTGCGATCATAGCCTCCACATCATGGATGTACTTATCATAATACCGCTGCGCTTCAACCAGATTGCAACTAAATTCTTGCATAATATCATGCAACACAGATTTACTATCAATATCATTCAAAATTCTTCGAATAGTCTGACGTAAACGCTTGCTTAAACCTGCAAATGCTTTGCTATGCTTAACAACAATTTTGCCAATTTCTTTTTCCGGTGAAAAAAGCCACACCCCTTCATGAACATCGCCTAATTCGTAATGGTCATAATACATCCTAGTATCTGGTTTAAGTTCGTTTGCACAACTCACTATGGAATGTACAGATAAATTATAGACACCTAATGTTTTTGCATCTGAGGTATAAATTCCATCAACAAGACACATCTGATTTTGGGGCCAATACAAAGCTAAGCAATAATCGCTGTGTTTTTCAAATAGTAAAAGCAAATCATGACTCCCATCAGACCATAAAACACCTTGACCTATTTCATCAACAAGTTGCTGAGGAGTATAGTTAAGCTTTTCAATTATCTCTATCCAATTTTGGTTTAACAGATTAACTTCTTGTTTCCATCCATCTTCAAAGTAAGGCTTCCAAGAAAAGATAGCAATCGTTTTGTCCGGCAAATCCAAAGCACTGGGATAATGTAAAATATTTCGATCTATCCCTTCCCCATCTCTTCTGATAGGAACAAAGATATCGTTTTCTAAATCAGCCAATCTAATAAGCCGCTTAGTAGAGCTATTGATTTTCTGTGAGACCATGCATAACGAATTAATCTCTGTTTCCATTGAAGTCACCTTCTTTAATAATTTTGCCGATAAGCTTAATAGCATCTTTTCTAATGCGTCCCTCTTGCATTGTTGCTAAAACAAAAGCTTTAGTATTTGGCATGCCTGCAAGCTTAGATACTATCCATCCAATTCTGTGAGGAAATTTAACATATACACCCGTGCAAGCATTTAAGGCAGCTAAAACTGCAGAATCATTTTGAGAGCCTGTCCTATCACCCCTACGGAAAGAAACTGATAAGGATTCATCCATACCGTGATAAACGAAAATATCTTCACCATACGATATTCTCTCAAGTAGTACTGTTTCGTTTGCTTTCACTTTTTTAGAATAAATTACTTCATTATTTCTCTTCCGAACGACTTGACCATCATATTTTACCGTGACATACAGTCTCTTTCTTTTAGGTAGAGAATAATGGATGCCATTATTTAGGGTGGTTTGATCTTCCGTGCATGCTGAAACTTGTTCTAATGTTATATCTGAATAAACGACTTCATCTGGATTATATCGCACGCTCAAATATTTCAGTACCGACAGACGAGCCGCCCATACCATTCGAATACGCGAAGCATTATTAATGCATATCAATTGAACACTATCGGTTTCGCATGGTCTGTAAACATCTATGTTTCGGGCTGAAATTGGTGGCTCGATTTTTACTGAAGAATCTCCCTTGAGAAAAAATAACAGCTTATGTCTATCTGTTTCGATATAGTGGTCACCTTCGTGCAATACGGGCCATACTGGTACTATCTTCGTTGGAACATTTGTTAATCGCGCACGGTATCTTAAAAAGAACTCCGAGGTTGATTTTGTGACTTTGTGAGCAACCACTGTATATAAGCAGTATATTCCCTGAGGTAAAACTTTGTAGATTTCGATATCAAGTGGTACTCCAATATACAAATTAGAAGTGAGAAGATAAAATTTCTTATTAACTTCTACGTCGCCGTCAAGCGGAATCTTTTTACCGGATTGATAATCAAAAAGAGTTCCATTAGTATTTAATCCTTGAAACTCTCTATTGAACAACGGTAAGTTAGTACCTATATTGTTGTCGGGGACAATCTTGATTTGGTATTTCTCCGAAAAACAGTTTTTTATAGGGTGAAATACCGTCATTTCTGAAGAAAAATTGCTCCTGTCAATATTCTTTGTAAGCAACACTTTTTCTTTAGCTAAGACACATGCTTGTAATTTCATTTTTTCAGCTTGTTCTAAAATATCATTTGGCATGGGCAAAAAGCCGACTTCAAGATAAAAAAGATTGTGGGTAACAATGAGCCGCATGGGATTTGTTATCGTACTGCGAAGTATCTCTTGCCCACTTCTTGATAGGGCTTGTGTGCGGTCATCACATTCTTTATCTGGATCGCCATTATTATGCTTAAAATAGCTTTTTGGCTTGATGCCCTTCACAAAAATTACGTGCTTATGGCACAAATCACATATTAACAAATGGCTATCCGCCGACACTGTTTCTGAAAACAATGAATCAGCCTCGTTAATTGAGATTCTCTGCCACCCTAGGGTTTCATGCCACATGCTTACATGTTCAAGAGGCATAATATCACTCCGTATTTCTAAACTCATAAGTACGAAAATGCTCTAATCAATTCTCATTACTCACAAATTCCTTCCATCGATATCTTTATATTTTCAGCATATTCCACTGGCTAAATCGCAGACTTCTCATAAACCATATCATATTTTAACTTGCCATTAGAGCCGTACAGCTTAATCTATAAACTTCCATTATTAGCCTTCCATGCAGTTTGTCCGAGCTGCCATTGACACATGTCTGATCTATGGGTCATGGGCACCTTATGACAACAACCCCGTCTCCTTGTCACGCTCCTATATTAAAATGACCACTAAAAAGTATATGGTAGAAATAGAGGCATATCATCTTTCATAAGGATGGTGCACCCCTTTGCCTTTTTAATTCTGTTGAATTTTCCGTTTTGAATTTGCCAGATATGTGGTCTGAGAAAAAGGACCTTTGTAAGCTTCTTCATCCAAAAAGCCAAGAATGATTTTGACCTTTTCTTTATCGGATGGAATAACAACCTTTTTATTATCAACTGTGATTTCGATACCTGCGACTTTTGCCAATGATTTTATCTTGGAAGCTGTATAGTTTTCAAGAACACCTGAATCATTAATCATCGCAATTTTTCTGCGTATCCACGAATTAGCCATACTTTGAAAAGTAGCAGGATTTTCGATGCTTAATCTATCATTAGCAGAAAAACTTTGTACTTCATAGTCAGTAGCAGAGCGGTAATATTCACTCAAATCGAAAACTTGCCTAGCAAAGAAATAGGAAATAAACTGTAATTGTCCATCCGTAAAATAGCAATCTACGGTATCAGATATGCTAATACCGAACCTTTTTTCTTGAAAGAATGTGTCGTTTTCAAAAAATAGGTTATACCATTTAGTGGATATATATTGGTCTTTCCTGAAACGTTGAAAAGCTACTGTAAATTTTTCTGCGTCCCCAATTTCCTCGCGTTCTCCAACAAAAATAGCTCTAATCTCTGGAAATTCTTCATCGAGCTTTTGGTATGCCGCAACTCCTATAGGATCACGCACGGCATCCTTAATATCATCCTGCAATTGAAAATTTTCTATTGCGAGAAATTCGTCTTCATGCGGTTTATAACTTCCGTCAAACATCACTTTTTCTTTGTCTGCGATTAAATCTTCAACTGCGTTCGAAAAAGTATTACAAATCGCTGCTTGTGTTTCGCCTTCCAATTCCAATCTGTAAACCTCGACCGCTTTATTTACTACTTTTAAAACCATGACAGAACTATTCTCAAACATGTTTAACCCCTTTCCGTATCCAAAAGTAGATACTCGAATATTCGCTGGACAGATTTTAAATGTTTTGAATTTCTTAGCGACCGTTTGCTAATTAGAATATAGTTTGAAATACCATTCTCGGCGCTTACAGAATAAAAGTGATAACCACGAACAAATAATAAGGGATTAGGGATTGCCGAATTAACAAAAGGTAATATTAGGATTAAAGCGAAAGCGACAATTATGCTAACCTCTAAATTAAATTTTTCAAGGGCAATACTAGCAAAGGGCACGAGGTAAGCAATAATATAAGCTACAATCCAACCATCATTTGAAGAAATATTAGTTGTTCTAATAGCAATAGATGCAATATGCAGTTTCCCATAAGCAAAAGATAGGTATAGCAATATAATCAGAACAAGCCCTATACTAACAAAAACGATAGGAATTTGAGCGGTCTTGTATTGCTGATACCATATAAGTGCAAATACAAAAGCAAGCGGAGCGGCAGATGATAAATTGTAGATAAAACGCTGTAATTTATTTGCCATGTGTATCCTCCATCGGGTTATAACTTCAGATTATTAGTCTAATCCGAAGCACCTTTCAGGCCCCCATTTTTGACATTTGGGGCACTTACTCAGCACCATACTCCATCTTATATTAAAATTATACCACATTCCTTAAATTACCATGTTATTATCAAGCAACCCTAGTCAGTATAAAAGAATTAAGGAACCATATATATTTCTGGGTTCGAATTGCCATTGGATGATGATATACACAACCCCATCGTACGGGTGCCCCTGCTGATCTGATGAATTGCCACCTAAACAATCTGATTTATCGCTTATAATAAAATTAGTAATACAGATAGGCAAGCAAGTTATAAATGACCAAATAGCGGCTTAATAAGTGAATCAAAAGGATATTTATCAATTTTGACGAATTCTATTTAGTACAGTTTGAAGGCTATTTGAAGAGAATCTTGGAAAGGGAGGTATTTGGTAAGTTTTGAACGACTTACTGAAGATAATTTATGTTATATAAACTGTTACCTTATCTTTTTGCTCTGGTCTGCCTGGCTTATTATGTTCATACTGATTGGCCAGGTATTAAGAATAAGCCAGTTATCCTGGGATTACTTATCGCAGGTGCAATTATATTTATTACCGGTCAAGCAATTTCCGGTATTTCAATCCAATTTGCATCCTTGCTGAGACTTTTTGGAGCATGCCTGTTCTTTACCGGTGTCGCCATAAACACTTCCCGACGCCAAAAAAAGGATGAATAATTATGCTCGGTGCAGCTTCTTCCTCGCCATTTGCAATACCAACTGAAACTCCTCTAATCTGAACATATATATAATGATGGCATAAATACCGACTCCGACCGCCATGGCAGCACTTACACTAACGAGAAGGTTAATTTTATCGTGCCAGGTCAGAACTTCGAGTAATCGATCGATGGTAAACCGGACTGCAAAGAACATAACTGCGGAAGCTGCCAGAGATATAAGAAAACTCCCTGATATCTGGTAAACACCAATTTTACCTATCTTCACTCTAAGTACCACCAGAAGGAACAGTAAATTGAAGATTCCCGCCAGTGAGTAAGCCAGAGCCAGGCCCCTGTGGCCCATGGGACCTACCAGATTGATTGACATCAGTATATTGAGCCCTATCGTAATAACGGCAGCAATTACCGGGGTTAAAGTATCCTTTAAAGCATAAAAGCTCCGGTTTAATACCTGTAGAGCAGCGTAAGCAAACAATCCCACACAATAGTAGGTTAAAGCCTGACTGGTGGCAGATACCATTGATGATGTAAATTTACCCTGTTCGAAAAGCAACTTAAGTACCGGCTCTCCAACCGCCATAAGCCCCAGAGAAGCTGGAATGGTAACCAAGAAAACAGCACGTGTACCCAGAGAAGTGGTTCGTTTGAAGGCCGCCAGCTCACCCTTGGCCATCAGCATGGTCATGGTTGGGAATACGGCGGTCCCTATGGAAACTGCAAAAATCCCCAGGGGCAGATTCATTAATTTCTGAGCTAGATTTAAGGCCCCTATCATGCCCGGACCTATACCAGAAGATAAGTTCTGCGTTACGAAAAGGTTAACCTGGACCACCCCCAGGCCTGCTATTACTGGAATTAACAAAACCATTATTTGTCTGAAACCTTCATTTCGAGAATCAAAAGAAAAGTAATATTTCATTCCCACCTTACGCAGAGCGGGGATTTGTACAATGAAATTCAGAATCGCGCCAATAACTACCCCATAGGAAAAAGCAGCAATTCCGAATTCTTTGAAAAATGCGATTCCGATTAATATTATTACCAGATTATATACCAGACTTCCAATGGCTGGAGCGGCAAAGCGGTTATGGGAGTTCAGAACTCCCATGGCTAAGCCGTTTAATGCCATAAAGAAAGTCTGAATAAACATGATATGAGTAAGCCCGACAGCCAAACTGGCATAGGTTGGAGGCAAGCCCGGGGCCAAAAGGTTAATCAGCGAACCGGTAAAGAAGTAGGCCACCGCAATCAACAAGAAGAGAAAAATAATGACGTAGTTGAAAACAATACTAGCTGATTTCCAGCCTTCTTCTTCACGTCCGGTAGCAATCAGGCCGGAAAAAACCGGAATAAAAGCTGAACTGAGCCCACCACCTACCAGCATCAAATAAATAAAATCCGGGATGGAAAATGCAGCCCGGTAAGCATCAGTTATGTAATTCTGACCAAATAAAGAATAGAGGGCTACTTCCCTGCCATAACCCAAAATTCGAGATATTACAACCGTTATCATTAACAGGAGGGCCGCTTTGGCTACCCGTTTTCCATTATCATTCAATTATAAACACCCCATCAAAAGATAAATACCGCGTAAAAAATGCGCCATATTCTATGCAAGTAAGAATAGCCATCCCGGGCAACGTCATAAGTTTTCCTCAGAGTAACATTATTGGATAGCTCGTCTCGCTCCAAATTGAGATTATCCCCGAGTAATACCACATTTACCGTATCATGGTCCCGGTTTATATCTAATACCGGCTTGCGGTTTTCCATGGTTAGACTGCCAATCCCTTCATTACTGGTATTTAAGCCCAGTACTACAAGAATAAATACTATGATTACAAGTAATGATCGATTTATATTGGCCATAATGGCTAAATTTCCTCCTTCAAAACCTCCACCAGTACCTCGGAAAATAATTGTCCCGCATAACTGGCTTCCTTCAAAGTATTATTATCACTCCCCATTTCTATGAGCAGTGCATGAGTATGAAATTCCTGGTTATAGGTTCCGGCTTTAGTCACTACACCTTTTACCAATCCAGGATACATTTTTTCGGCCCGGGTGTAGAGCTTTTGTGCAAATTGGTAGTTTTCCTTCCAGTGGGGATGACTTTTACGTTGATCTGTCCCCACAATAATAAGAATACGGGCGCTCCTGATGCCATTTACCCTGACGGTCGGAGCCGTGTTGGTTCCCGGAATACTATCCCGGTGCACATCAAAAATAGCCAGGATATCATTATCAGCATTAACCAAATTACTTACGGTTTCTCTGGACCGGGCATAACTGCTATTATAATCGGGAAAATCGTGAATAGTATTCACGAACTGCGCCTGTACTCCCCTTTTATCAATTTCCCCGCTCATGGCAGCGGCTACCTGGTTAATCAATCCTCTTTTACCATCCAGTCGTGCCTTACCGCTATTGGGAATATAGGTTTCAGCACTATGCGTACAATAGAATACTACTTTATGTCCTTTAAATAAAGCACTATTTTCCGAGGTGAATTTTGCCGGTTCGGGGTCTTCTGCTTTTACTATAATCTTAGGCTCAGCCTCTCCAGACTGACTATTAACATTCTCTAAATCACTTTCCCCGTAAGCCAGGGCTTGAATATTAGCAGCCATAATATCTTCCGGCATTTTATCAGTTAAATAATTAGTTTGAAAAAAAGTGTTATTTCCGGCTAAAACATAATTTGTCCCTCTAATCAAGCTGCTGGCCTGTTCATTGGTTATACCCACCGCCAATAGCGGCATAAACATATCTTTTATATTAAGGCCGGATACTTTTTGCAGGTATTTATCATTCAGGTTTATACCAACCCCGACAATTATAATAATCACAAATAATTGAATAAGTACTATACCTTTCAAAAAGCCCCGGAAATAATTGGGTTTCATCCTGTCCACCTCACATATAGTTATCCAGTAAAATAGTATGGTGGAACAAGAGCAATTAGAACCCATTGAGCCCAACCGAATATCTCATACTGCCGGTTACTTGTCACCAGACCTTTAATAATATTCTGCCTTGATATAAAAAAGATATCCTTTTTATTGCATTTTGAATCTGGTAATGCTATTATAATTGCTGTTAGGTTTGCAAGGAGGTGAAAGTGTGGCCAAAAGCAAAACTCCGGCCAAAAGAGCCAGAACAGCTGAAGAAAGTCGTATTCGCAATAAAGCTTACAAAACCAGGCTAAAAACGGCCATTAAAAAATTCGAGGGTTCTTTAGATGACGCAGGTACTGCCAGGGAAAGTTTGATACAAGTAACCTCCCTGATTGATAAAAGCGTAAACAAAGGAATTCTTCATAAAAATACCGCCGCCAGAAAGAAATCGGCGCTGGCGAAAAAGCTTAATACAATCACTCAATAAAAATATGACCTGTCCTTATGACAGGTTTTATTTTTTTGTACAAATATCTACAATGAGCAGTTCAGTTAGTATTCGCTCATCCTTACCACTGGTTTTAAAACCGCTATCAGTCTCCAGAAATCGGTTGAATAATTGCCGCAGCTCTTCGCGGCTAAAGTTAGGGCTCTTCTCCATCATCTTCCTGACTACAAACTCTTTTTGTTCGGTATACTCTTCAATCTGCTTCTTACTAAACCCCTTTTCGAGATATCCTTTAACCTTACCCAGGATACTAAACTGGTGAACAATCATGTTCAGCAGCAAAATAGGATGCTCTCCCTGGGCTAAAAGCTGGTTATAGGCCTGAAGTGCGAATGGAAGATTTCGGCTCAAGAGAGCGTCGGTTAACTTGAATATATTAATCTCATGCTTAGTATTTAACTGGTCGGAAATGTCAGCCTCATTAATTGTCCGGTTGTTTACTATTAAGCCAATTTTAGAAATCATATTTTTGAGATAATACATGTTCTGTCCACTTCTGGCCAGAAGATTAACGGCAGCCGGATTTATTTCACGCCGGCATTGTTTAAACTCGTCTGTAATCCAGCCAGTCAAAAATTTACTATCAGGTAACTTACACGGTAT
>JBDKUD010000080.1:0-3829 GCA_039679805.1 Syntrophomonas sp.
GGCAAGGCCATTGCCTATGTCGGTATACTCGCTCTGCAAAGCAGATAGGTCGCTGGAATTGGTCATAAAGCCGCATTCCACCAGGGAAGCGGGCATCTGCGCATTTCTGAGCACTTGCAGGCTTTGATAGGCGGCGTCGCTATGTTTGGGAATGCTGGAATTGTTCGTAACCCCGCTGATCATCAAGTTGCCGAGCACTTCGCTGACCGCTGCATCATGGTTGTTGGGATACCTTGCCGTGCATCCCCGGACAGATGAACTTGAATAGGTATTGCAATGAATACTGACAAAAACGTCGGCATTATTGTCGTTGGCTTTTTTGCTGCGAGCTGTCCATTCAAAATTTAATAGAAAACTCTATTCCACTGCATTCCGAATCATCAGTTTATTCCATTAAGAAACTACTAATACTATAAACTTAGCCATCATCCCACCTCTCCGTGAGCGTTTTCATTCTGACACCCATATCATTAACGGGCTTACATAAAAAGTTGGCATCTTCTGCACCCTCCGACTATAAGATGGTCAAGCAACAGAAAAGGTTGACAAACTTTTGTAATTTGTCAACCTTTTTCCGCTATTATCAGTCTATGTCAAATAGAAAGGTGGAATGTCTATTAAAAAGAACCTGCGTATCGTACTGACCCGCTTTTCCCAGAATGTCTACCGAGTAGAGTTCATATGCTTCCACGGCTGCAAAACGCGGATCATTGGTCCCGGCTGCCAGTGATTGGAGGCAATTTCCTCCGCCAAGTCACGGTAAGCCGGACACAAGGAATAAAGCAAACGCAATTAAGACTTATGTCAAGATGCGGGGTCTCGCTTAATTAGTTTTAGCAAGTAGACACACATGGCGACCAATATAACATGAGGCACAGCGAAAGCCCAGTGGGCGATAAATTGATCTGAAATCGTTGGTGGAGCATCAGTTATTCTAGAACCATGGAATATAAACCAGAGTATGATTGGCGGAATATTAATAATCAAGCATATGAATAAGATAACTTTCGTTAAAATTACTCCCTTAAAACGAGGCAGGATAAGTATAAGTAATATTAGGCCCAATGCCTCACTGATATAACCCCAGTATTGCACTTCAGATTCTAAAACGCCGTACCACTCATGTGCATAACTATATCCGAGTAAAATGGCCCCAATTGACAATAGAGCTATCAAAATATTTTTTTGAAACATTATAACCTCTCATCCGTCGCTCCAAGGCACGGGGGCAGTCGAGTAGACCCGGGGACTTGCACCCCGAGTCTACTCGACTCCGAACCGTCCCCCCTGACTTCTCAATCTTATTTCAGAAATAAATAATGATAAACGGGTTTCGTATTGCCAGCGCCCCAGGGTTTTTCAAACCAGATTAATAATCCGCCATCCAGTAGCATCGGGCTGGTAATTTCTTTATTTTCCGATCTTGATACTATATTGTACAACTTATTATCTTTTTGATTAAATAGCACTAATGCCCGCATAACCCCGGTTTTCCACAATAAGTAATTCCCGTTCATATCAAAATAGTTGAGATCTACATCATGGTCAGCCTTATACTGTGAATATCCATTATTTATCTTATAAACCCATTGATTTTTGTCTATATCATATATGCATACTTCCGAATCGTAAAAGGTCTTATTAGGCTCACCCTGGGCAAATATATAATTCCTGCTAATAATCGGATTAATTATATTTTCATCGGTCACAAGTTTTGATCTGGTTTTGGTCTTCATATCATACAAATAGGAACAGCCGTTATAGGTTCCGTCAGGATTAACCAAAGCCTTGCACCAGACCACCTTGTCTCCCGACACTCGCGGATAGCCAAAAGCGTATTTGCTTAAATCTTCATTTAAATAATCAAGCACTTCCAGCTTTTGAGTCGAGATCGTATATAGTTTTATTACGCTGGTAACTTTGCCTTCTGGATTATAATCAAAGGTGATATAGGAAATATGGTCGAGAGCAATAAAGACCTGATTGGGCGCCAAATAACTGTATTGAGTTCCTTCGGGAACAGTAACCCCTTTATATTCATCAATTTTCGAAATCTTTTTAGTTTTCAAATCTGTATAATATAATCCCCAATTGGCTCCACGCGTGGTATCACTGGCAGGGTCTACATTACCATGTGGGCATTCAGACCACGCTATTATATCCCCGAACTTTTTAATTGCAAATACATGGTTTGGTCGGCCTTCGGTAAGATTTATCAGTACTGATAACTTTTGATCGGAATCAATACTTTCTACATTGCTATTTTCTATATTAAAGGTAATTATATTACCCTGGCTATCTGCTCCCAGAATATTTACATTAGACCGCCAATAAATTGGGCTTTGCCAAACGTCCTGTTTTACTACAATATCAGTATTATTCCCGATTTCAATCTGATCATTTACTTTATAGTTTTTATTTGTTACAAGATCTTTAAATTGAATCTGCTTATTAGTTTCATTAGAAGCTAAGTTGTTGTTCTGGTTATGCGAATTTGTAGTAACTGGCGGGGAACAACCAAAAGAAGTAAATAAAATTACAACCATAATTAGAATGCTGATAAAAGTTTTTAGCATATTATTTTCCTTTCATTCACACGCTTAATCTTTTTTAAAGCATCCCCATTAATAGCTGATTAATGGGGATGCTTTGTATCAAAGAGAATATATATTGATTAGAATGCAATACCCATATCATCGGTTAAACGGGCCATGGTTTGAAATGATACCTGCATATGCCTATCGCCTAAATTGCTTTTTTGATTATTGGAATCATAATAATTACATATTCTATTAGACGGATCGGAACTATCAAATCCTTCCCCGGCCACATAGTGTTTTATTTCTGGGGCTTGCATAGTTTCATATCCTTGCAAACGAGCACTGCCAGAAACATTTATCATATGGACATCATAAACAACCCCGTAATTACCCAATAATGTACTAATAGCATTATTAGTCATATTTACAGCCCAAGTAGTTGAATATGAGCCAGGACCATATGAAAGTGCATAACTAAAATAATTTCCATTGGTTCCAGAATAATAGTTGAGGGCAGCGGGGAAGTTGGCTAAATTAGTCCCATCGGTATCAGTGTCTAAACGCGATGCCATAGTTGTTTGACTTACGTTTATTCCTCTCCCATTTAGAATAGCATACGCTGTTGCCGGACCACAGTAATAATTATTTGTTTGCACCTGCCCGGGTAAATTTAAAAACTTGGTTTGATAATCGCCGGGGTTAGAACTAACAACCGAAATGCTATTGTCCTTATTTACCGTAATATTAGGAATAAATGCTTTTATATCCTGGCCTTTAAAGTATTTATTAATGTAGGACTGCACTATTTCGGTATCGTTTTTTGTAACTGATTGAGGGTTTTTAATTGCTTTTTCTCTGATGTTTATTACTTTAGTGGCTATTTCTGATTTTTCTTTACCTGCTTGTTCTTGTTCCGGTGTAAGGGCGCCTAAATCATTATTAATTCTTGGATCACCATCAGGATATGCTTTATTTAGGTCACTTTTATTGAAGTAAGATTCACTCAAACCTAAGTCTTTAAGGCTTTCTCCAAACACCGGAGCAGTTAACATAGACATTAAGCATATTAAAGCCATTCCAGTTCCAACAATACGTTTAACTTTTATCATCTTAACAATACCTCCCTTGTAAGATATATATAGGGTCAGGCACGATAACCTGCCCAAAGGTTCCTTGACAACTTCAAGAATTATGTTGTAGCTGTTATGCACAAGTTGCTTCATTACATATTTGCAGTTCTTCGATACGATAAACCCTTTAAATTAAGAAATCCAAAAGATCACCAGTCT
>JBDKUD010000321.1:0-6573 GCA_039679805.1 Syntrophomonas sp.
GTTATTGCGTTATATGATTACACCGTTTTTGATCAGAACACAATATTTCATAAAAGTTATTATTAGCAGTCCTGATGGAAAAGAATACCGATATAACGAAATACGTGAAGTTCGAGTATATAATACAGAGCCGAACTTTCTCAATAAACATCCCAAAAAGCTTTCGATACGTTATGAGGTGGTGATGAACGATAATACAAAAATAAAATGCATCACCAAAAAGTTAAATATTTTGCAGCGCCCTTTTATTAAGGTGAATTTGGACGATATCAAGCTAGTTGAAAACAGAATTGCAGGTAATGTACCTAGATATGTGAGCAGACAATTTCTTAATCAAGCTTTAACCCGAGAGCAGTTTAATAAGGGCTATTTTGATCGTTTTATAATTATAGAATGAATTCATTCATCCCTAAAGATTACAAGCTAAGCCAATTCTCGGTTTTAAATATTTTGTTATGCCATATCTTTAGATAATAGAGTTAATCTCGATCGAGTTCTGGGGTGGGTTAATGACATATTTAAGGCCGGTTTGGGCGGAAATCAATTTAGACAATTTAGAATTTAATGTTCAGCAAATCAGAGGGTTAGTCGGTAATAATGTAAAAATCATGGCGGTTGTAAAAAGCAATGCATATGGCATGGGTATTACTGAAGTCATTGATACATTATTGGAACAAGGTATTGATATGTTCGGAGTAGCGATATTGGATGAAGCAATATTAATTAGGCAAAGGCAGCCCGAATTTCCTATCCTGGTATTTGCTTATACTCCTTTTGAATATTCTTACCTACTAATAAAAAATGACATAACTCAAACAGTTTATTGCAAGGAACAAGCAGTAGCACTATCTGCAGCCGCTAAAAAATTAAATAAAAGAGCACGTATACATATCGAAATAGATACTGGTATGGGAAGATTAGGGTTTACGCCTTCAAAAGAAACCGTAGAGATAATTAAAGAAATAGCTGATCTTACGAATTTACAGATTGACGGTATTTATACTCATTGCCCATATACCAATGAAAGAAATCAAGAAGGTTATTTTTTTACCCAGTCACAATTTGAGAAATTTTGTTATGTTGTGGAAAGTCTGGAGGAGATAGGCGTATTCATTCCTGTTAAGCATCTATGCAACAGCCAGGGTACGGTTTATTACAAACAGATGCATATGGATATGGTAAGAGCAGGAATTATTCTCTATGGTTCATACCCGGAATTTCAGGACGAGTTGCCCTTAAAACCGGTTATGTCTCTGAAAGCCAGAATAGGTTCTGTTAAAAAAATCGGACCAGGAGAAAACATAAGTTACGGGAGGACTTTTATTACCCAGAGAGAAAGTATTGTTGCGGTTCTCCCGTTAGGCTATGGCGATGGGTACAATCGTTTGTTATCAAATAAAGGGGAAGTCTTGGTAAAAGGCAAAAGAGCCCCTGTAATAGGGACCATTTGTATGGATCAATGTATGATTGACGTAACTGATATTCCTGGCCCGGTTAATATAGGTGAAGAGGTGGTTCTTTTAGGAAAGCAGGGCGATGAAGAAATAACTATTGAAGAAATGGCCAAAAAAATATGTGGTTTTATTAACTATGAGTATATGGTAGTTATTCAAGGTAGGGTTCCTAGGATTTATATAAAAGAAGGGTCTTGATCTATTTCTATTGCTATCTCCCTGATCTTCCTTTCCTGGTCCTGAAGATTTCCCTGTTAGATCCATTCCCAGCGGCGCGACAAATAAATTAACCTTTACCCTTGGCATAAGCTTATTAGTGACCTGGACCTTGTTTCATATGGAAAGGTGCATATTTATCGACCGAGATTTTCTTTTCCTGAACTATTTTCCCGCCCCGATAAACAGTTTTCCAAACTTCAACCAGATAACCCGGATACCCTATAATTTTGTCTTGGTTATCAGGGTTGGATGGTATTGCTGGAGACGGGTAAGTTTCCAGCCTATTGGTTTTTATTTTTACTCTTTCATCTAGAGGCTGACCATAAAGTCTGATGGTTAATTCATCCTTATCTACACCGGCTGTAATTAAGATGTAATGGTTTTTGTTATTACGGAATGATAAATTTTTATAGGGGTAGCTGACAGTAGCATCTCTCCCTGGATCAATATAGGGTACAGTTAGTTGATGACTATGGCGCTCTAGAATCTCAAGATTAGCTAAAAGAGCAGCATTATAAAGGGTGGAGGAAATTTGGCAAAGACCTCCCCCTATTCCTGGAACCAGTTCTCCTCCAATTATTACGTTCGCTGCCTGATAACCTTTTTTAGATGTAGGATTACCAATTATCCTATTATAGGAAAAGGCCTCACCAGGTGCCAGGAAATAATTATTAATAGTTGCTGCCGCCAATTTAATGTTGTGCACACGGGTTGTAAGAGTGGGGTCAAATTTAGTACTGAAAGAAATCATTAGATTTCTAATTCCTCTGTCCTCTAGCGTGGATACAGTTATTGGGGGAGGGGTTTTTTTGTCAACTGGAATATTGATTATAAAAGGACTGTCCAATTGAGCAAGGTTCTCTACTATAGCTTGTTGAATATCATCATGATTAAATTGGTAGCCAAATCTTTCGGGTACCATCTTAACCTGATTGTCATTGCCAACTCTAACATACGCATTTTCCGGCTGTCTACTGAAATGTTCAATCAAAAAATCTATATTTTGAGATAGCAGTTCCTCATCCAGTTGGTATTGGAAGGGTACAAAAACCTTTTCTTTTCTAACCGTGAAAAGATCCTTGAACCACGGCTTGAAAGTACTTAAATGGAAACCAGTCTGAATTATTTGAGTATTATTAAGGTTGATTCCCATTTTGTTCAGTGGAAGAGATATTACTTCTCCTTCTGGTCCAAGGAAAGTAAGAGGCAATGTATTAAGTATTTCTTCTGCTTCGCTGTAGGATTTACCGCCCAGGTTAATATCCTTAAAATATACATTGGAACTAATTCTATTCTTAAGGTAAAGATGATTAATCAATAAAAAAATAATAATAAAAAAAATTATAAAAAAAGCAATAGATATATATTTATTTTTATTACTCATCATTTAAAATCACCTGAAAATAATATATTAAGCAAAATTGAATTAAATGATCTTTTAAAAGTTTAAAATTAAACATATATAAAACCCCGCTAACATAATAAGTAAGCGGGGTGAGATAATGGAAAATAGATCCGGTTATTATAAAGTTTCTCTAGCTGCAATTCTTTGGGGTACTATAGGTATTTTTACTAGATGGAGCGGACTTCCTCCCTTAGAACTGGCTTTTTATCGGGTGCTTATTGCCGGCTTAGCCTTGTTTTTCATATTGCCCCGTGGGGAACGATTGCTTATTATACATACCAGGCATAGCCTTTTAATTCTTCTAGCGGGTATACTGTTTGCTATAGATATTCTTTTATTCTTTTATTCTATAAAACTAACATCCTTGAGCAATGCTGCCCTTCCATATAATATGCAACCGGTGTTTATGGCTTTGTTAGCTCGATTATTACTTAATGAAGAAATGCAGGCCAGACACATTGTTTCATTTATCTTTGCCATGGTTGGTGTAGGGGTTCTTCTTACTCCCTCATTGATTAGCATTTCATATGCCGATATTGCGGGAATCTGTTGCGCATTAACCGGGGCTTTATTACTGGCTATTATAGCTATTATAGCTAGAAAAATTAATGTTGAATCTATCACTTTTGTTTATTACCAAATGCTTGTTGCAACTATCTGTCTATTACCTTTTGTGAGCATAACAAATGTCCTAGACATCAACATTAATACTTCAGTTATTATTTTAATCATTGCCTTGGTACATACTGCTCTTGCTTATATTCTTTATTATGATGGATTAAAAATCATAAAAATTGAACATGTGGTTGTGCTGACTTACTTTACCCCTTTAGCCGCTGCTTTAACAGGTAGTTTCCTGTTTCAAGAAGCTATAACACTTTATACGGTTGTTGGGGGGCTGATTATAATAACTAATGGAACCATGGCGGTTTTAAAGCGTTAAACAATAAATTCTATAACCAATTCCATACGACTATTGCGTCTTCCTTATTCTTAAAAAAGTTTTTACAAATCCCCACTTCATGCCATCCTAAACCTCTCAAGAATTTCAACTGAGGTTCGTTCGATATCCGGACCTCACCTGTAAACCATCTTGCACCTCGTTCTTTTGCTATGGCATCAGCTGTTTTTTGAATAACTGTGGCCAGGTTTTCTCTTCTGTATCCTGCATCTACGCCCATACTAATCGTATGAGCCGCAGCCAAGAATAACTGAAAACCTATGTAACCAATTATCTGGCTTCCATCCCTAACTACAACATAGCAGGTATTTGCTTGATTAATTAAGTGATTTAATTTGGATATGGTTAAAGGTTCAGGAAACCAAGCTGTTTCCAAGTCAATAATCTGCGCAATATCATCGGGGTGCAACCAATCTATTTCGTAGTTCTTGTGTTTTCTTGGCACTTGTCCATATTTAGCTAAAACATCAACAGACAAAATAGTATCCCTGCTTTCTATTTTCATCTAAACAAAAATTGTGACGATGGGGTCAATAGTTTATCAAAGTATAAGCCGGGAAGGGGAGCACTGCAGTTTACCGTAGAATAACTGCAATTGCTCCGCCTGCAATAACTTCTTTGATAATAGATTACTTCTTATGAATGTGGTTCCTTTTAGGTTATAGATCAAAAAACCAGGTTGTTTTTCTTTTATTTGCAGTATAGTCGAACCAATTATTTGACACTGTCCAACTTATTAAAGGAGGTTGTCGATTACGTCAACCAGACGTTGGACACCTTCACGCAGAACATCATCCTCCAAGGAAAAAGTCAGGCGAATATGACCGGCCCCTCCCGGTCCGAAAGCTGACCCTGGAACCACGGCAACACCGTGCTCTAACAAAAGGTCTACTATAGCTTCATCGTTCATCCCCTCGGGGAGTTGGGGCAGCAGGTAGAATGCCCCCTGTGCATTTTCCGTTGACAGGGCTTTTGAAGTAGATAGAATATTCCAGGCTATATCCCGCTTTCTTTGCAGGGTACGGACCAGCTCTTTATTGTAACTATCAGGTGCATTCAAAGCCGCCAGACCTGCATTTTGAATAATGGTTGAAACATTGGTACAGCTGTTTTGGACGATAATATCGTACTTTTTAGCAATGTGTTCCGGAGCAGCAACCCACCCAATACGGAACCCTGTCATAACGTACGTTTTGGAAAAGGTATCAATGACTACCGTCCGATCACTTAATTCCGGATAGTAGGAGAGTGACTTATGCGTAAAAGGTTCATAAACCACCCTTGAAAATATTTCATCGGATACAATAGTTACATGAGGATGTTTTAATAAAACTTGGGCAATTTCTTCGGTGTTTTCTATTATTTGACCATTGGGCCTTTGCGGGGTGTTAAATACGATCAGTTTGGTTTTGGGGGTAATAAGTTCATCCATGTAATCTACGTCCACATTGCGGGAGTCACGAAATTTTAAATATTTAATATCTGCCTTTTGGTGTCTCGCCCAGAACTCATCTGGGGGATATCCTGGATCAGGCATTATCACTTCGTCTCCGGCATCCAGGAAAAGAAGGAAACTTGCCGCAATAGCAAATTTTGCCCCCGGGGTGACAATAATTTCTTCCGGTTTCGTGGCTCTTCCTCTGCTAATCATCTCCCAGGCTAATGCTTCTCTGAGTTCCGGAATTCCGGGGCCGGGTGAATATCTTACGGTTCCACTTTTTATAGAATCTCTAACTGCCTCAATGGCTTCTACGGGTGGTTTGAATTCAGGTGAGATGTAATCTCCTTTCTCCATATGAATAAACCTTTTGCCCAATTCCTTTTCAATTTTTTGGGTTTTCCTCATTGTCGACCATTGAGGCGGAAGCTCAAAGTGCGCAAATCGTGTAGTCCCCATAAAAACTCCCTTCTTTCTTAAATACTGAGATAGCAAAATCTCTTTAAGTAAAAGCCTTTAATTGAAGTAGTCCTTCCCTTAACTTTGAACGTAATACTTTACCGGATGGTGATTTTGGAATTTCCTCTACATATATAAATTGCTTAGGCCTCATAAACCTGTGAAGCTTAGAGGAGCTTAAACAAAATCTCTCCAGAACCTCATCGTCAAGCTTCGAGGTTTCAGCAACAATGAAAGCCACGATTTTCTCTCCCCACCGCTCATCCGGAAACCCAACTACTGCAGCATCATTTACTTGCGGATGTGTCAGAAGTACTTCCTCTATTTCCTGGGGGTAAATATTTTCTCCGCCGCTTATAATCATGTCGTCCAGACGCCCTTTAAAAAATAGGTCTCCCTCTTCATCCAGGCAGCCCAAGTCCCCGGTGAAGTACCAACCGTTTCTTAGTGCTTGTTCATTGGCATCCGGCCGGTTTAGGTACCCGGTAAAGGCTTGGGGAGAATCTGCTTTGACAATGATTTCTCCAATTTCTCCGGTCGGAACTTCTTCAGTGGGCAAAACCCTTCTATCAGCATCGGCAGCTACAATCCGAATATAGCTGTGGAGTGCAGGTCGTCCGGATGAAGTTGGTTTATT
>JBDKUD010000271.1:0-3332 GCA_039679805.1 Syntrophomonas sp.
TGCTCAGTTCCTGGATCTCCCCACCAGCATAATCAGCGCAACGAGAGCAATCTAATCCGCACGGAGCAAGCCGTTTCACCGCTTCTTTATATTCCATTCCCAGCCCTCCCTTAATAAAGCTAACTCAAAAATACGTCTAATCAGAAAAGTTAACCCTTTTTAGTTCAGCAAACCCTTTATTAGATTTACCATCAATATTCGAGAAAATCATATTGAAAGGCAAACTCGTTTTACAAATTCCTCGGGCATAGAGGTAAGTTGAGCCGTTTCTTCGATTGACAACCCCTGGTCTAGGAACCTTCTTGCTACGTTTTCCATGGATTCCCCAACTTCAACGATGTGCCCATCCGGATCATAAAATCTGATAACCCGCTGACCCCAGGGCTGTTCTTTTATCCCATGTATGTATTCCACCGAACCCAGGACACTGATCTTTTCCAGCAGACCATCCAGGTCATCCTCTTCAAAATAGAGTTCGAAATTATTTGATGTTTGGATTATTCTATCAGAGCTTACATTAATCAAGTCTGAAAAATGCGATTTCAAATGTATGGCAAAGCCACCTGCAAACGCTACATTCTCGCCAAAGTCATATTCCACTTTTTGATTCAGTACTTTTTCGTAAAAGTTTCTGGAGGTTTCGATGTCATTAACAACGATCAGAGGGCAAATAAATTTCATCTATTTTTCTCCTTTGCGAAGTATCTCTGTGCAATCAATAAGTAGCAATCATTATCATAAATATTGCCATCGAATATTCTCTCCGCCATTTTCAATGTCCCCTCAAAATCAAAATCACACTTTTCTATGATGTTCTTTGAGCGCTTGTTAAAGGGAAAACAATAGGCTGAAATTGCTGTTAAATGTAATTCCTCAAAGCCAAATTTTATCACTTCTTTAACAGCCTCTGTCATAAATCCTTTGCCCCAATAGGCTTCACCAATTGCATATCCAATCATCTTCACCATATCATATTCACGTTTCCGGTCGTCAATCAGGCCTATCGAACCAATAATTCTTCCGGTTTCTTTTTGTTCGATTCCCCACACTGTATCCTTGTTTAGAAAAATAGCATTCATTATTTCAAGTGTTTCTTCCCTACTCTCATGCGGTTTCCAACCTGCATTTGGTCCAACATTTGGTGTAGAAGAATAATCAAAAACATCATCCAAATCGTCAATTTGTAAAGGTCGCATTACCAGTCTTTCGGTAAATAAAGTTGCCATATTTCTACCTCTCTATTGTTTTTAGCCTTTTCATTAATTAGCTCCCGTTTTCATTGAATTTGAATTTTATAAAAAGAGCAATATGTGAACATAATCAACATTTTATGCAGGATTCAGAGAAAGTGGGTATAGCAAACCAAGCCTCTTTATTTTTGCTTTTATTTGGTAATGGTAACCCACATAATCACATGGCAACTAACTTCTCATATAATTCAAATTCGTTAGCCATGATGTTTAAACTAGTTGCCTTAGAGTGATGGTTTTATGGATAACGAAGTTAAGAAAAAGGCCTGAACTACATGTTTTGCTCACTACTACTTCTTGCTGTTTTTCTTATTAAGTTTTAGCACAATATTTCGCCTCGCTGCCATAGTTTGAAAAAGGTTTGCTGCAAGTTTAGCTTTTTCTTTTAGCGTTAGATTGTCTGATTCTGTTTAGATGCAATTTGTTCCACTACGGATTTTACATCTTGCAGTTCCAGAAGATTAACAGCTATGCAGAAAAAACTCTTTCGTCGCCCATCATTGTATTTTGCCAATAAATATTTTAAAATCTCTATTTTTTCAGCAAGTTCAGATTGATAGGAATATATTCCTATTTTCTTGACTTTCTCAAAATCCTTTAATTGATTGCGATGAGTAATAAAAGAGTCAAACGCATATATACCATCATATTTTTCACAAGGATACTCATAACACAAATAGCAGTATTCAATTCCGCCACGCTGTTGGCTGCACCTTGCAATTGCACATGGTTGATTACCAGCTCCACCCCCACAACCAGGACAATAATTATCCAAGTGCATTGAACACAGTCCACAGTTTAAGCCACAAAGCGAAAATAAAGGATAGCACCTTTTGAAATTTTTCATTTGTGTACCTTCTCTGTTAAATTCCTGTTTATCGGTAAGATTATATCAATAATTGATAAGCCATATTCGCCAAGACTGTTATATGGTATATGGGATAATGGGAACTGGCAGATCTTTAAGCATCATCCGTGGAATTGCTGCACTATCTCTTTGTTATGCTCAACAAACAATTCTTCAACTATTACTATTCTGGTTTGCCTGTAACAGAGCCAAAGTTATGGTACTGGACCAGCAGCGCAGAAATGATGCCTTTTATAGTATCAAGCGGAGTAGCTGGGTGGATTAAGATAAGTCAATAAGGCAGCGCAAGTAAAACAGTGCAGACTTATCTTAATGCAGTTAAAAGGGCCAATTAATTATCAGGTACATCTGATTGAGCAACTTTTGATGTACCGCCGCTAATCATATCTAGTTCATCGTTTGTTAGTTCTAATACCGCTTGCTTTATCTCGTTAGCCGAAAAATCAAAACCAGCTTCTTGCAAGAACGCCATACGTGTCTCTGCATCTTTACATGCCGTGACTTTTTTAGCTAACTCCTTATCAGCTTTTATTCTTTCAATAAAAGTGTTTGCCGATTCCACGCTCATTACCAATAGTCCTCCTTAAATATAATTTTCTATACAAATTATGCACTACCAAAACCTGGGGGGGCAAGGTCTTAGATGGTTTACCTCCCTATAGTTAAAAATTCTGCATATACTAACAGAATGCGCAGTACTAAATATTTATAATCGCCATTATGACCAGCTTCCGATTATTAGCCCAATATGCTGTTTGCCAGACCTTTCTATACCATCTCTCGGCTTCTTTCAATTGGTGACCGTCACTTGTTGCCTGATTATTATTCAAGGAGGCATTAATTGCACTAAATCTCACTGTTTAAAGGGGGAAGACTGCCGGTAGATTTATAATAACAGGCAAGTAAATATTTCTCCGCCACTGTAGGGTCAAAGCTGTCCGGGGTTATTTTCATTAGATATGGAGGCGATTTGTGGATTATTTGATTGATGCCAATCATGATATTTAAAACGTGGTGTGCATTCTAATTTAGTGTCAGGGTCATAAATTCGTCCAACATGTGCCCATATTCGCCCACCGATACTTCCCTGGCTTTTCCCTATGTACCAAATATCAGACTCATTTTTTTATAATGGTATATTCCAATCAGAATCTGAAGGCTTAGTATATATATACAACCCAGAAGCATCATTAAAAGGCACATATTCTTTAGAT
>JBDKUD010000097.1:0-8053 GCA_039679805.1 Syntrophomonas sp.
TTAGATAGCTGCGATTCCGCTCTGGTGATGGAGACGGGGCTTACCGGATTGAGACGGCAGTTAAAGTGTAATCAATTAAAGTTGATAGCGGAAATAAAGCTATATCTAGGATGCGGCATTATGTCCCTTTTTGATTTTTACCTGTCTTTGTCCTCATTAGAGATTTTAAATGTATTGATACCAAAGCATGTATAGTATAATTTATTTTGTTATATTTGGTATTTTTAAATCAAATCCATCGAATTATAGTAATAAAGCATATTATGGAGGTACATATGGTAGGAAATATTTATAAAAAGGCATATAATGCTAACTCTATAGCCATAAAATTTAAGGGAAATAATATCACCTATGAACAGTTGGATAGAACAATTAATCAATATTCAAATCTATTATTGATGCTGGGAGTGAAAGCCGAAGAAAGAGTACTGCTAAGCTGCCCGAATTCACCTGAATTTATCTATTCCTATTTGAGTGTGGTAAAAAACGGTGGAATTATAGTTCCCATTAATGTACAGCTAACCATTGAAGAAATTGCTTATTTTATTAAAGATTCCGAAGCTAACTTTATGATTATCCATCCGGCAGTTATTCAAAAATATAAACATTCTAAAGAATCCCTCCAAGAGCTTTTGGGCATTAAGGTTATTGTACTGGACGAGGGTTTTCAGAGCGATATTTCTGAAATATCGCTTGAAGTATTTGAGGAGCTTTCCGATGAAAATGCGATTTCCACATTTTTGTATACCTCCGGTACTACCGGGAAACAGAAAGCTGCCATGCTTACCAATAAAAACCTTGTTGCAAATGCTGAACAGTCCGGGTTTGCATTTCAGGGAACAGCAAATGATAACTATATGTGCGTGCTGCCAATGTTCCATGTCTTTGGATTTACAACCTGTGTTCTGAACCCCTTATTGAACGGTGCAACAGTTACGATACTGGAGAAATTTTCCCCCAACGAAGTAATAGAGTCTTTGATAAAAGATGATATTTCGGTTTTTATGGGAGTTCCAACCATGTATGTATTATTGCTGGAAGCCTGTAAGAAGAATAATGTTACTTTTCCCAAGCTTCGCTTAGCCGTTTCCGGGGGATCACCACTCCCTGTTGAAGTACTTAGACAGGCTAAGGATATTCTGAAGCTACCTATTGTTGAAGGCTTCGGTTTGACGGAAGCATCCCCTGTGGTAAGCTTTAATCCCTTGGATGGAATAAAGAAAGAAGGCTCTATAGGTCTGCCTATTCCTTTTGTTGAATGCAAGGTTGTCGATGAAAACGATATGGAACTAACTGCTGGTGATATCGGTGAACTTGTAGTACGGGGTGATAATGTTATGTTGGGATACTTCAAGCAGGAGAAAGCAACCGAAGAGACATTGAGGAATGGGTGGCTGCATACCGGGGACCTGGCGAAGATAGACGAAGACGGATATATTTATATTGTAGACCGGAAAAAAGATCTGGTCATAGCTGGTGGTTTGAATGTATATCCAAGGGAAGTTGAGGAAGTAATATATCAGTATTCGAAGGTTAAGGAGACCGCGGTGGTTGGAATTAACGATAAATTAAGAGGCGAGTATGTGAAGGCGTTCATTGTTCTTAAAGACGGTGAAAACTGTACTCCAAAGGAAATTACCAGGTATCTTAAGGAACATATTGCAGTTTATAAAATCCCTCGTGAAATTGAATTTATTTCTGAGCTTCCTAAAAATAGTACCGGTAAAATATTAAAAAGACTTCTTAAAATGCAGTGAGTTGACCCGCCTAAAAGTAACTTCCAATGCTTGTAGATATCCTCCCACATAAAAAGTCTCCAAGAAATGCACAACACTCCTTGGAGATTTTCTTTGTAAATATTCGAATACTATTGGTATATTTCGGGTCGTATTATTCTATTACCAATCTAAGCCAAAACTTAGTTGGTTGTGGTTTCAAATGGTGGAGGCGGGGGAAAGTGATTGTATCCAAAAAGAAATGACTTATATTGTTTAAAATTAACCTCCACCTATTGGCGCCGAATCACTAAAACCTCCCGGCACTTTGCAATTATCGCCCTCCTTGACTGGACATTCATTATCTTTTCTTTCTTCTACAACCCAAGCTCTTTTATTATTTACTATAACCGGGCTAATTGTGCTCTCTTTTTCCTTTTCAACCATACTTTTGCCTCCTTTCAATATAATTATAATTCGTTAATAGTATTATTAGCATTTATTGTTTCTATACTAGTCTGTTCTTCCAAATAAGAACGGTTTTCATGTAATAAGCCTGAGAATGGGCTAATACTAAGGCCTTTCTTAATATTTATTTAATAACGATGCAGTGTGCAGCCAACGTTCTTTTTAAAAAGGCGCGAAAAGCAAACCTGATCTGCTATGCCCAACCTCAACATGATGGAATTACAAAAAACATTGTATTGGCCCACATGTAATGCCGGACATATTTTTTTCATTGTTATCGTGGATGATAATATATAATATAGTAGTGATAGTAAACCGGGAGGAAGAAAGCATATGTACGAAAATATTATCGATACCATTGGTCATACTCCACTTGTTAGGATAAATAAATTAAACCCCAAGCCGCATATCCCGCTTTATGCAAAGCTGGAGGGCTTTAACCCAACGGGAAGCATCAAAGATCGTATTGCCATAAAAATGATTGAACAGGCGGAAGAATGCGGTTCTCTCACAACAGGAAAAACCATAATTGAACCCACCTCCGGCAATACAGGGATCGGTCTGGCAATGATAGGTGCTGTAAAAGGGTATGCGGTTGAAATAGTCATGAGTGCAGCGGTTTCCGTTGAGCGCCGTAAAATGATTGAGGCTTTCGGAGCTAAGACTACTCTTACGGATGCCTCCCAAGGCACGGATGGAGCCATCAGGAAAGCCCACGAACTTTGCCGCAGCTATCCTGATAAATACTTTATGCCCAACCAGTTTTCTAATGAATATAATAAGCTGGCCCATTATGAAACTACCGCAAATGAAATCTGGGAGGACACCGGGGGCAAGGTTACCCATTTCGTTTCCGCTCTTGGCACCTCAGGAACCCTCATGGGAGTAGGAATGGGATTAAAAGCCAAAAATTCTGATATACAGATAGTTGAGGCACATCCGGTTCTGGGCCATTATATCCAAGGCCTTAAAAACATGCAGGAAGCTATAGTCCCGGAAATCTACGATCCTGCCCAGATCGACCGAAGGGTTATGATTGAATCTGAGGCTGCTTTTGCGATGGCCCGAACCATTGTAGCGCAGGAAGGTATCTTTGTGGGTATGAGTAGTGGAGCGGCCATGGTTGCCGCACTGGAATGCATCAAAGACATAGAGGAAGGCTTTGTGGTGGTAGTGTTCCCCGACCGGGGAGAAAAATACCTGAGTACGGGTTTATTTCACCTGGCCCCCTGATAGGCAGGTAATTAGCGGGCTTTAGATGACGGTAATTATACTATAAACAGAAACAAGTGATTAGGGTAAAAAATCCTTAATCACTTGTTTTTATTCTACAGTAACACCGTAACAGCAAAGCTACCCTTAAAGTAATAGGGTTTCCTGTATGTGGAGTCGGTTCCCACATGTAGTTTGCACTATTCCCGGAACTATTTTCCTTCTTACATAAACCTAAAATAATAGTCTACCCAGACAGGATAGACGTAAATTTTAAAGCATATATAGTAACCTCTCCATCAATTGAAAGGGGTATAGTTGGTAGAGGCGGACCGTACCATGTCGAAACCACGGTCAAATTATAGCAATCTCAATTGTCGTATTTGAACCATCTACCTTCTGATTAGAAAAGCCAAAAGACATAGCATGATCAAAAGCCAATCAATGAGTAGAGGAGTCCTTAGTGTCAACGGTTACAAGGTAAGGTTAGCTATTTTGCGAATCGGTAATTTGCAGTAGTCTTCAAACTGTCCTAGAATCATGACCGATCGTATTAAGTTAACTATCCACAAAACTCCCCAAAACTGAAGATAATTTTTACTCGATTCCCCATAATATCTCATAATTTATTAATTATACTGGCATTATAAGCTGCACCGAAACCATTATCGATATTGACTACACTAACACCGCTTGCACAACTATTTAGCATGGATAAAAGTGCCGAAAGACCGCCAAAGTTAGCTCCATATCCAACACTTGTTGGGACTGCAATAATCGGCTTATCCACAAGCCCTCCTACAACACTGGCAAGTGCTCCTTCCATTCCGGCAACAACAATAATAACTTTTGCTCCCCGAATGATATCTAATTTTGCGAAAAGTCTATGAATGCCTGCAACTCCCACATCAACAATCTTTTCTACACGATTTCCAAGAATAATTGCTGTTTCTGCTGCTTCCTCTACCACCGGCATATCAGAAGTTCCCGCTGATATTATGGCAATATAACTGTCAGTAAGATGTTCTTCTCTCTTGCGAATGGTGATTGTCCTTCCCATAGGGTTATATTTGGCTTCAGAACTGATATTCTTTACTGCTTCATAGATTTCCTCATTAGCTCGGGTTGCTAGAATATTATTATCCTTGTTCAGCATAAACTGGATGATGCTTTTCACTTGTTCAACTGTTTTTCCTTCGCAATAGATTACTTCTGGATATCCCACCCGTATTTCACGATGATTATCTATCTTAGCAAATCCCAATTCCTTATAAGGTAAATCTTCAATAATTCCCATGGCTGCTTCGACTTCTACTTCATTATTCTTTACTTTTTGCAGCAGTTTTCTTACATCCGCCTTATTCATCATTTCCTCCCGGAATATCAAGATATATACCGCTATTTGGCTCCTATTGTCTCGTTAAAACTTCCTGCCTTATAACCTTCTAAATCTAAAGTTACATAATTTAAATCCAAGTTTTTTAAGGTTACCCATTTTGGAATGTAGGGTGATTGTATGGTCACTGCTTTAAGGTTATCGCCTAAGGCTTCCTTGGCTGCGTTAAGCAAAAAGGTACTGTCTACTCCTCCGGAGAAAGCTAAGATAATAATAGCGAATCAAATCTAAATATTCTTCATTATTTATCATAACTGTTAGCTTCTATCATTTTGTAAACTTCATTATATACCTTGGAGATAGGTATATCTTTTTCACATGCAATCCTTTTGCAGTCTTCATACTCCGGCTTATACTTCACTTTTTCGCCTTGATAATATGCATTTTTGACAGTTACATTTCCGTACTTTGTACTGATCTCTTCGAGATCTCTTTGCAGCATAATTTTTTCAACTTTGGATTTTCTAACACCTATAGAAGTCGTCTCCTTAAAAATTACATCAAGTACTTTTTTCTCCTCTTTCTCATTGACCAATACACTTAGTTTTGTAGCTGCCCTGCCCTTTTTCATAAAAGTTGCCGTCCTAAAAACATCCAAAGCCCCTTGTGCAAATAGCTTTTCTTCAATGTAACCATAGAGTTCAGGATTCATATCATCAATATTAGTTTCCAATATATATTGTTCTTCCCTCTTCTCGTTCTTATCGTTTCTATCTTCGCAGCCAAGATATACCCTTAAAATATTAGGAATCTCAAGCTCTCTATGCCCTATCCCATAGCCAATTCTTTCTACTGAAAAATCCATATGATCCGTAAATGTGTCCACATTTGTCGCCAATATCGCTGCCCCAGTGGGTGTAGTCGTTTCAAAAGGTACGATATTCGATTTTACGGGAATATTTTTTAAGATTTCAACGGTTGCCGGAGCAGGAATAGGAATAATGCCATGAGCACATTTTACAAAGCCTCCTCCCAATTGAACCGAGGAGGCCATAATTTTTTCAACTTTCAAACAATCTAAGCACACAGCGGCTCCAACAATATCAATAATAGAGTCAACAGCTCCAACTTCATGAAAATGCACTTCATATAAAGGCTTTTCGTGAACCTTTGCCTCAGCTTCTGCTACCTTCATAAAAATAGCCAGACTTATTTCTTTTATCTTGTTGCTCAAACTGCTGTTTATGATTATATTTTCAATATCCTTTAAATTTCTATGATCATAAAGGGTATGGTCATTATCTGACTCACGACAGGTCTGTGCTTTATGGTGGTGGTCGTGCTTATGAACATGCATTGTATTTTTTAAGACTACGTCTACTCTGGTTCCGCTTATGCCTTTTTTATTATCCTTTTTTATCTGCAGCTCATATTCAGAATCCAGATTTAGCTTAGACAACTCCCGCCTTAAATAATTCTCATCTACTCCCAAATCCAGCAATGCACCCAGATTCATATCGCCGCTGATTCCGCAAAAGCAATCATAATATAATACTTTCATCGCCTAGTTCTCCAATACATATCTTTTATGAAAAAAAATGTTTTTCGGGAAACCCATATTAAACTAATCTTCTGATCTTTTTAACTCTCTTTCTTTAACAACTACTCGCTGTTCATATACTTCAATTTTATAATCCAGGCGTTCCAGCGTTTTCTTCATATCTTCCATTTTTGCAGCTAACTGTTTACGCTGCTCAGTTAAGAGTTCTCTTCTGGCCCCTATGGTTGCATCACCCTTTTGAAACAGCCCGACATACTCAATCAGAACTTCAATCGGAAGCCCTGCACTTCGCATACATTTGATAAACTCGACCCAATTACAGTCCTCTTCCGTATAATTTCTGACTCCGCTTTTATTGCGGTTTACACGAGGAATCAGTCCGATGCGTTCATAATAGCGGAGTGTATCCTGTGAAACATCGTATTTTTCACTTACTTCGGTAATTGTCACGTTATTTCACCTCCTGATATTTAATATTATAAAACTTGGAGTTTACTCCAAGTCAAACCCTCAAGGAAAGGAAATCGCACCTTTACCGGATAAAGTTGGTGATTACAGTTTCTTCTCTCTCCGGGAATGTAACGCCGGCTTTGATACCTGCCTCTTTACATTTTAAGAACCATGCCATGTTCCTGCCTAATATACGCATCGTTTGTAAGCCCTCTAAATCTTTTTTAACGTCTTCCGGTGTGGCGCCGTGAACCATGTTCCAATACCTTGACGATATAATAGGCATTTGGGATATGGTGAAATATTTATTAAGCTGGTCAAATGTGGCGGTTGTACCCGCCCTTCTGGCGGAGACAACAGCGGCTGCCGGTTTTAAGTAAAAAGACTGTCTGCCTGCAAGCATATCCGAATAAAATGCGCGATCCATGAAAGAAGTAATCGCACCGCTTGCGGCTGCATAATGCACTGGCGAGCCGAAAATAAATCCGTCGGCATCTTTGGCAAGATCAAGGAAGTCCTTGACACTGTCATTGAAAACACATTCTTTCTTTTCTGCACAAGTTTTGCAGGCGATGCAGCCGGACAGAGGTTTATTCCCAATCCAGAATATTCCAGTATCTATCCCTTCCCTGTTCAAGGTTTCAGCTACTTCTGTAAGTGCTGTGTAGGTACATCCCTCTTTGTGAGGGCTTCCATTCACTAATAATACTTTCATAACTTTACCTCCTTTATTTCCCGTTAATTACCCGTTCTATTTTGATATTCTGAAAATTCATCATATTTGGATAAGGTTATAGTCAGTATTACCCATACCAAGTATCTTCATATATTCGATTTGATGACGCCCGCTGCGTGATTCAATGCGTTCAAGGAGATCATGATTTTGTTCCGCCGGAAGTTTATCCACAAGATCAAGGGATGCCTTGTCAATAGCTACAATATCTGTCGAACCAAGGATACCAATATCTTCGCATTTCGGAGGGGCACCATTTCCATCGCAGTCACAATCAATTGAAATATTTTTCAATACATTGATATAAGTGATATGGCCTTTGAAATGATCAATGGTCGCTTTACCTGATTCGGTCATTCTTTCCAGAAAAGCAGGACCGGTATAATCCATAAAATTAACATCAGGTTGATTAAAATCAAAACCATGAACCTGTTTTTTCCCAACGTGGCCAGAAGCGATACCGATACCGATATTTTTCAGTGAACCGCCGAAACCGCCCATTGCATGGCCCTTGAAGTGAGTATATACCAGAAGGGAATCATAACGCAGCAGATGACTGCCGACAGCAACTTCCGTTA
>JBDKUD010000003.1:0-6230 GCA_039679805.1 Syntrophomonas sp.
GATACATTACCTACAAACTCTGACCTGACCTGGTCGAAATTTCGAGCATCAGTAACATCATGAAATACTGCAACCGCACCTTCTATTCCATTATTCTCTCCCCTTATGGGAACAGCATGTACCCGGAAAATCAGAGTACTGGGCCTGATAACAGTTTCCCGAAAAACCTCCTTGCCGGTTCTTAAAACCCGCCAGATCATATCGCTAATCTCATCGTTTTCGTCAATATCATCAACATGTTTTCCCAGCAATACCCGTTCTGGGACCAGAAACAGGTTTTCTGATGCTTTGTTGGCCATTATTATACAGCCTTCCTGATTGAAAACTATAACTCCGTCAACCATACTGGCAAGAACGGTTGGCATTATTTTCTGATAATCCGCAAATTTTATCATATCAATCACCTTTTAACTACCTTAACAAATTTCTACCTGTCGGTTTCAATAAACCTGTAGCCCACACCTCTTACCGTTTCAATATAATCTGGAAAATTAGAATCGTCCCCAAGTTTTTGCCGTAAATGCCGTATATGGACATCAACGGTTCGGGTATCACCGGTATATTCATACCCCCAAACCTTCTCCAGCAGTGCTTCCCGGGTAAAGACCTTGCCCTGATTAGATACCAGCAGCGTTAATAAATCGAATTCCTTAGGAGTTAATTCAAGTTTATTTTCCCCCAAAAAAGATTCATATTTATCAGGAACAACTATTAGCTCATTAATAACGTAGACTTTCTTACCCATAGCCTTTTCAGCCTCAAGTATCTTTAAGGCCCGCAGCCGAGCTTTAACCCGTGCCACCATTTCCCGCGGACTGAAGGGTTTCTTAATATAGTCATCGGCTCCCATTTCCAGGCCCAAAATGGTATCCACTTCTTCCCCTTTGGCGGTTAGCATAATAATGGGTATAGTATGAAAATTAAGATCACTCTTGAGATTACGGCAAACTTCCAACCCATCCATATTGGGCAACATTATATCCAGAATAATTAAATCGGGTCGCTGTTCACGAACCATATCCAGCGCACCCAGACCATCATAGGCTACAATGACCTTAAACCCTTCCTTTTCTAAATTAAACTTAACCAATTCCACTATATAGGTTTCGTCATCAACCACTAAAATACGAGGATTTAGCATATGAATCACCTCAAATCCTTAACCCTAATAATGCTCCCATTCTTCCTGTCTGGCCCTGTTCACGCCGATAGGAAAAAAAGCTGTCAGTATTAGAGGCAGTACAAATATCACAAATAATTATATGCAGAGGATTAATCCCACTCTCAATCAACAACTGACGATTAGTATTTTGCAGGTCCCAGGTATATATATCGTCATTTTCACCTTTAAAAATTATATTATTTAATCGATTAAACTCGATTTTTACTTTATTTGCGAGATCAGGTTGTATTTCGAAACAGCACCTGCCTATAGCGGGTCCCATAAAAACCTCAATATCATACCGTGAACTTCCAAATTCCCTCTGCATGGCCTCAATTGTATTGACTACAATCCTTCCCATGGTACCTTTCCAGCCACTGTGCGCCATACCGATGGCTCGTTTTATCGGGTCAAAAAAACAGACCGGTAAACAGTCCGCATAGTAGGTTGCCAGGTACACACCCGGTTGATTGGTAATCATACCATCATAGCCGGGAATAGAATCTGCATAGCTTAAAGCACCGCGGCCTTTATAAGATTCATCTACCCGAATAACCTGGTTGCCATGAATTTGCTCACAACACACCATGCTCTGCAATTCCTGGCCAAAAATCCCCATATAACGGTGCCGGTTTTCTAATACCGCCTCTGCCTGGTCACCAACATGAAGGCCTAAATTCAGCGATTGAAAAGGAGCTTCACTCACTCCCCCAGTGCGGGTGGAAATAGCCACATCAACACCACGTTGCATCCATGATGGTACAGTTATATACCTTAAATCATTAGTTGTTTGCTGTTCCCAGTTATGCATTTGTTCATCCTTTCATAATGATTTACAATGGTATAAAGGAGGTCGATAACTATGAATTGTCCCAATTGCAACAATCCCATGCCTGATGAAAACTATGCTTGTCCAGACTGTGGTTTTGATTTGAATAAATGTAGCTGGATAGTTATCAGTAAAGTATATCCTCCCAATGATATAATTATTGAAAGCCTTTTAAAATCTTGTGATATTCCGGTTAAACTGTTTCAGGAAGCTATTGGTCCGATACAAGGTTTAGCAATAGGACCTCTGGCCGAAGTGAGAATTGCCGTACCCGAGGTCATGGCTGATGCAGCAGTTGAACTGCTCAAATCAGAGGCGGAAGATTCAACTATTTAAACTATAGTATACTTCTGCTATTCCCTGTAATAAAGGGGGAAGAGCAAATCTTCCCCCTGTAATTGATAATAGAGACAAAAAAATTGTATTCGAATAATGTCAGTGTAATATTAAATTAAGAGTTTACGAACAATTATTTACTTTTTAGCTGTTCAATGGTATTAATAAAGCTGTTTAAATCACCGAACTGCCGATAAACCGAGGCAAATCTAACATAAGCCACCTCGTCCAGGCTGCGCAGCTGGTCCATTACTTTTTCACCTATAACCATACTACTGACTTCCCGATCGTTATTATCACGCAGATCTCTTTCTATTTCCGCTACCACATTTTCTATATTTTCCATACTAACTGGCCTTTTTTCACACGCCCGGATAATTCCGTTAGAAAGCTTGTCCCTATTAAAAGGCTCGCGATTTCCGTCTTTTTTAACCACCATTAACGGCCTTTCCTCAACCCTTTCATAGGTTGTAAACCTGCGTTTACAAGCCAGACACTCACGGCGCCTCCTAATGGAACTGCCATTTTCGCATGATCTTGAATCAATGACCTTGCTTTCAAATTCCTGGCAATAAGGACAATGCATTACAGACCACCCCACAACTCGATATTTGGAGATAGTTAAAGTATTTTATATTAATAATAATAACCATTTTTCTATATAATTAGCTATCAAAATATAATAATCCGGTTCTATCTCAAATAACTGTCATCATCCCGATAGCTCCCCCGGTACTGTTCGATTTCATTTACAATTGGCACTTCGACAAGTATAACATCATGTCCTATTCTTACTATCTTTGCCCAGGGTACAATTATTTCTTCTCGTTTGGTAAAAAAACTAAATCCCCGTACACGTCCGGGAAGAACGATAGCTACTACCCGGCCATCATCCAGATCCAGCTCTATATCCGTAATATTTCCCAGTTTTTTGCCATCCAGGATGTTAACTACTTCTCTCATCCGAAGATCTGATATTTTAACCATTTTATCACCCCTTTAACAACAATATGTGTATACTTCAAATATATGAAAAACTCTTGGTAAACTTTCAATTCATTTTTTTCTAATTAGGCTAATGTTTTACTGACCCAATAACGATATATATAATTGTATAAGAATGATTATTTCGGGCTGGACTCATTTGAGAGGCCCGTCAACAGTATTGAACGATTGATATACTGTCTTAAGGATATTTAAGGAGGCAATTTAATATGATGAGGGCTCTCTATACTGCAAGTTCAGGCATGTATGCGCAGCAACTAAATGTAGACACCATTGCTCACAATATGTCCAACGTAAATACGACCGGATTTAAGAAGCAACGCGTAGAATTTCAGGATCTGCTTTATCAAACTATCAAGCGTCCTGCCACAACTCCGCCGGCGGATCAGGGAATTGAACCTGTAGGTTTATCAGTTGGACTAGGGGTAAAACCTGCCGTCATAAATTCCTTATTCACCGAAGGTAATCTTCAACCAACCGAAAATCTCCTGGATGTAGCGATAGAAGGTGCAGGATTTTTTGCAATACAGGTTCCAGGTACTGATATTCCCCAGTATACCCGGGATGGTTCTTTTAAGCTGGATGCTGAAGGACGATTAGTAACCTCGGACGGTTATTATGTAATAGGAGTAGATAGCCCAGTTGATGAGGGAGCCTACGATGTTAAAATTGAATCAGATGGCAGATTAACTTATATGCTGCCTGATGGAACAGAAGGAGAAGCTGGACAAATTGAAGTAGATAAATTCACCAATCCCGCCGGTCTGCAAAAAATGGGAAAAAATCTCTATCAGGCCACGGTTAATTCCGGTGATCCTATTATCTGGGATCCAGAAGCTGATTCTACTACCAGCCTAGAGCCAGGTTACCTGGAAACCTCAAATATCCAAGTGGTTGAAGAAATGGTCAACCTGATTTCTGCCCAGCGCGCCAATGAAACTAATTCCAAGGTTATTCAATCCTCCGACGAAATGCTGCAGACCGCCAATAATCTGCGCAGATAGTATTATTAGGTGAGAGAAGGTAATTGTTTTTGAATATAAATGCATTAAGTTCAGCTGCATCAGTAGATCCATCACAGTATTTACAGAAAACCGAGAGTGATAAGACTGATAATTTTGCCAAGGCTCTTGAAGATGCCACCAAGCAAAAGGATAAGGAACGTCTTAAAGAATCATGCCAGCAATTGGAAAGTGTTTTTTTGAATCAGATTATGCAAGCCATGCGTGCTACCATTTCAAAAAGCGATTTATTGGGAAATGATTTTTCTGACGATGTTTTTCAATCTATGCTTGATGAAGAATACACAAAATCAATGAGCAAAACTGGTTCACTGGGGTTAGCGGATATCATCTATAAACAGCTCAGTGAGAATTTAATGAAATAAAGATAACGATGTGAAAATAGAATAGCAAGCTTTGTTTTTTACATATAAATACCTTTAGAAACTGTTAATAATATAAAAAAAGTTAGCATAATTGCTAACTTTTTTTGTCATACCTAATCTTATTGTTATCTGGAGTTATAGCAGCAGAAACCAAAGACTTCCAAAAACTTCGTGCCAAGGAAAAGGCTGAAGCATTAAAATCCGCAGCGCGTAAATATTATATCTAAATAGAGCATACTAAAGACAGAGACAGTCCCGACTATTATTTATAATTAATAGCGAGGCAGTCTCTTTTATGTCTTTCATAATTATTGAATTGTATACAATATTTTATTACCCAAAGCGTGAAAATTCTGTCATAATGTATTTTAATAATTTTATTAATATAGTGCTTACCATAATACCACTGGGACATCTGTAAAATAAAAACCTGGCAGGGAGAACTGTCTTATCATTTTATATAACATAAAAAGGAGTATTAGCTATGGAAAAGAAAAACTTAGATTGGGCGAGTCTCGATTTCAGTTATCGGGAAACAGACAAGAGGTATGTGGCGTATTACCGCAATGGAGCATGGGATGAAGGAAAACTAACCGAAGATGCCACTGTGACCATCAGTGAATGTGCCGGCGTTCTTCAATATTGTCAGTCTTGTTTTGAAGGGCTAAAGGCATATACAACAGAGGACGGGCATATTGTAGCATTTCGCCCTGATATGAATGCTGAGCGTATGGAGAACAGCTCCAAAAGACTGGAAATGCCGGTATTCCCAAAAGATAAATTCGTAGATGCAGTCGTCCAGACTGTCAAGGCAAACGCGGCCTATGTTCCGCCATATGGTTCAGGAGCGACACTTTATATTCGCCCCTATATGTTCGGAAGCGGACCGGTTATAGGCGTTGCTCCGGCTCCGGAGTATCAATTTCGCATATTAGCCACACCGGTTGGTCCGTACTTTAAAGGCGGTATCCATTCATTAACTATTTGCGTCAGCGATTTTGACCGTGCGGCACCGAATGGAACGGGAAATATCAAGGCAGGATTGAATTATGCCATGAGCCTTCATGCTATTGTTACAGCACATAAAAATGGATATGACGAGAATATGTACCTGGATGCAGCTACCCACACCAAGGTTGAAGAAACAGGCGGTGCAAATTTCATTTTTGTTACGAAAGATAATAAAGTAGTAACTCCGAAATCAAGCAGTATCCTGCCATCTATCACACGTATTTCCCTGCTCCATATTGCCAAAGAGTATTTGGGTCTTGAAGTAGAGGAAAGGGAAGTATATTTCGATGAGGTTAAAGATTTTGTAGAGTGTGGTCTCTGCGGTACAGCAGCCGTTATTTCACCGGTTGGCAAAATCGTAGACCATGGAAAAGAGATTTGTATGCCAAACAGTTTGCAGGATATGGGGCCGATCACCAAGAAGCTTTATGAGACGCTGACTGGAATTCAAATGGGTCATATTGAGGCTCCTAAAGGCTGGATTAAGGTTATAGAATAGA
>JBDKUD010000277.1:0-4565 GCA_039679805.1 Syntrophomonas sp.
GTGCTATGGTCATACGGTCCCTGCGCATCTGCAGAAACTCTTTTTTCAGAACCGCAATAATCCTGTTAATCATTCCCTGCACCTGCCTTCGGTTTATTTTTTGCCAGAGTTATAAAAACATCTTCCAGATTGGGTATTATCTGAATTGGTTGAGTACTGGTAAAAGCCTGCAACGCAGAAATATCTGATTCCTGGTTTACCAAAACATGCAATAAAGCGCCATGCATACTGCAGTCCCTAACAAAGGGTTGGACTTTTAGCTTATCAATCCAACTCATGGGATTCGGTAATTCGAGTTCTGCCATACATCCCTCAATAAATTTACTCTTCAAATTGTCCGGGCTGTCCATGGCTATCAGTTGCCCGTTGGAAATAAAGGCAATACGATCACAGCGCTCAGCCTCGTCCATAAAATGTGTAGTTACTATTACCGTACTGCCCTGGTTGGTCAGGTTCTGAATAATATTAAAAAACTGACGCCTGCTGGTAGGACTTACTCCGCTGGTAGGTTCATCCAGGAATAACATTGCCGGTCGGGAAATGATTGCACATACCAAAGCCAGTCGTTGTTTATAACCAACGCTCAGATTAGCCACCAATTCTTTTTTTCGTTCGGATATCCCGGCCATTTCCAGCATCTCTTCAATCCTGCTCTTGCGTTCCCGGTATGACAGGTTGTAAATACCGGCGTAGAAATCCAGATTTTCGAATACGCTAAGATCATCATACAGGCTGAATTTTTGTGACATATACCCGATTTTTTTCTTAATATTCTCGACATCATGTAGAAGGTCATAACCTAATACCGTGGCACTCCCCGAGGTTGGCTGCAGGATTCCGCATAACATCCGTATAAGAGTTGATTTGCCAGCACCATTGGGGCCCAGAAAGCCACATATTTCGCCCGGATTTATTTCCAGGGATACCCTATTTACAGCAGTGAAATTGCCGAACACTCGGGTTAACTCACTGGTAGAAATAACAGGTTCCATCAATCCACCTCATTTTCTGCCAGAAGTACAAATACGTCTTCCATGGACGGGTTTACCTCAGAAATAGATAATTCCCGGATATTACGTTTCTGCAGATAGTCCCGCACAGCTTTTTGCCCGGTTTGTACATTATCCACAACTATCCGATACTTATAGCCATAAAAAGAAACATCTTTAATATCTGCAAGGCTCTTAAAGGCATCGGGTTCCCTCAGATTTGCTCTGACATCCAGCACCCGGTAACCAAATGATTTTCTTAGCCCGGCCGGAGAATCGATAACTGCTATGCATCCCTGGTTAATAAACGCTACCCGGTTGCACAGCTCCGCTTCATCCATGTAGGGAGTAGATACTAGAACTGTCATTCCATCTTTATTCAACCGATATAGTATTCTCCAGAACTCTTGGCGAGACTCGGGATCAACCCCATAGGTCGGCTCGTCCAGCACCAGCACCGCTGGCCTGGTAATCAAAGCACAGGTAAGAGCCAATTTCTGTTTCATTCCTCCTGACAACTGGTCGGCCAGGCGGTTTTTAAAAGCATTCAAATTCGTTAAATCAAGTATTTCGTCAGCGCGTTCCTGAACAGTTTTATTAGGTAAATTATATAGTGCAGCAAAAAAACTGATGTTTTCCATAACGGTCAAATCCCCATACAGGCTAAAACGCTGGGGCATATAACCTAGTTGATCTTTTATCTGCTCAACTTCTTTGATTGAATGACCTATTAAACGTATTTCCCCGGTGTCGGGAGTAATAAGCCCACAGATCATACGCATAAGCGTGGTTTTTCCGGCTCCATCCGGGCCAACCAGCCCGAAAATTTCGCCTTTATTTACCTGCAGGCTAACATTGGCAACCGCTTTTATCTTGCCAAACGACTTGCTTAACCCGGTCGTCAAAATCATAATCAAACTCCCTCCGAAACGGAAGCAAAAGAACCGTCTCCATTTGCAAATAACTAGTTAAAGACTACATCCGCAGGCATTCCCGGTTTTAGAACCCCACTTTCATTTTTGATGCCAATCTTCACCGCAAAAACCACATTGGTTCGCTCTTTTTTGGTCTGAATAGTTTTGGGGGTAAACTCTCCCTTGGAGGCAATATTAATTATTTCTCCAGTATACTGATGGTCATCTCCGCTGACAGTGAAATGCACCTTTTGCCTCAATTTGATGGCAGGCAGGTCATCGGTAGGAATATATACCTTAACCCACAATTTGTTGAGATCGGCTACGGTTGCCAGGGCTGCTCCCATCTGGACAAATTCTCCCGGCTCATAATTTCTGCTCAAAACCGTACCGTTTATGGGCGAGTAAACCTTAAGGTCCTCTAAAACACTCTGGCTAGCTTGTAAAACTGCCTTGCTTTTTTCTACTTCTGCCTGGGCTCCCTCTAAAACGTCAGGACGGTTTCCTGCTTGCAACAGACTTAATTTGGCCTCAGCAGCATCGAGCTGATTTTTCTTAAGATCTGTATTTACCCTGGCTTGGTCCAGTTGCTCCTGTGATATGGCTCCCTCTTTAAAAAGAGCCTCCACCCGGTTTAAATCGGTGGTTGATTTATCATAGGAAATTTTGGCCATATTAACATTAGCAGTCGCTTCTTTAATCCCTTGTGAACGAGCTCCCGATAACAAGTCATCCTGCTTGGCCTCCGCTGATAAAACCCCCATGGCATCCCGTTCCTTTTGAGCCTCCAGGTCACTCCTGGAAAGTACCGCCACTAATTGGTCTTGTTTTACGTTGTTGCCTTCCTCAATAGATAGGATAGCTATAGTTCCGGAGGATTTGGCATTAAGATCTACCGTTGTTGCTTCAATGGTACCGGTAGCTTGGATTCCTGAGGAATGCTCGGAAAAGTACTCTTTATAGACCAGATAAGAACCTCCTGACAACAGTAACAGTATGATAACCAGTAATCCCACTTTATGTTTCGGCATAATGCATCCCCCCGAACAAAATATTTTAATTTTTAAAAGCCGGTATACTAATGACATTTTTCTAGTTTACCTAATGTCATAATAGCATCAGTAAGTCTGCTTTACAATATACATATAAATTTACCTCCTGCCTTAATCATAGCAGTGTATCATTTTACGCCCTGAAAATGATAAAATATGGGTTAAAGTAGCGTTTTTTGAAAGGAGTCTTACCAGTGAGTTTTATTGATCTTCGCAGTGATACAGTAACCATGCCTACTGACGCCATGCGCAAGGCTATGTATGAAGCAGAAGTAGGAGATGACGTATACGGGGATGATCCTACTATGAATGAATTAGAAGAATATGCAGCTCAATTGGCAGGTAAAGAGGCTGCTCTTTTTGTCCCCAGCGGAACTTTTGGCAACCAACTATCACTATTTACCCATTGCCAACGAGGTAATGAAGTAATTCTGGGAGATGATTGTCACATCGTTCAGCACGAAGTGGGAGCCGCTTCGGTAATTGCCGGAGTCCAATTGCGAACTCTTAATACAAATCATGGTGTTCTTGATCCGGAGGAAATTGAGAATAAGATTAGAGAAGAAGATCTGCATTTCCCGGTTACCGGTCTAATATGCCTGGAAAACGCATATTCCAACGGCCAGGTAATACCGCTTGACAATATGGCCAGAATCCATAGCATAGCTCAGAAGCATGGTATACCCATCCATTTGGACGGAGCACGTTTATTTAACGCCGCCACTTACCTGGGAACTGATGCTACGCAATTAACCCAGTATTGTGATTCGGTTATGTTCTGTCTTTCCAAAGGACTATGCGCTCCGGTAGGATCAATGCTGGCAGGCAGTCAGGAATTTGTTGCCCGGGCTCGCAAAAAGAGAAAACTCATGGGGGGAGGACTAAGGCAGGCCGGGATTCTAGCAGCTGCCGGGCTCATATCTTTACGTGAAATGCGCAAAAGATTAGCCGAAGATCACGAAAACGCTCTCCTGCTGGGGAAAGAATTAAGTAAGCTACCAGGAATAACCGTCAACCAGGAAGATATTCAAATCAACATGGTATTTTTTGATATGTCAAAGACTGGCCTAAGCGATGAAACAATTGTCAGGGAGTTCCTTCAAAAGGGAATTAAAATAAACTCTTCTGAAGGTGGCTTGATGCGATTTGTTACTCATTACTGGATTAGCCAAGAAGATATTCGTTACGTCGTTGAAACCCTTAAGAATCTTATTACTACAGTAAGCTAAATATCTGTTTATTGTATCGTTAACCTTCAAGAAAGCAAGCGCCCCGTAAAAATTTGCAATTTTTTCGGGGCTTTATATTATGCTCTGCCGCCAAATTCTACCTCATTTTACCGGTGTTTCTGCCAATTACACAAAATTAGTTAAACGTTCTATTTCTGAATAGAACTATATTACTTTCAGGATTATTACCGATAATATTTCAAACATTTTTATAATTGGGTCTCTTTTCCTAAAAGCTTCCGGAGAGACTTTGTTACTGCTTTTTATATCTTTGAAAAATATTTGTTCAAATTGCCGGACAGTATTTTGATTATAAACAATAGAAGTAATCTCATAATCCTTGGAGAAACTTCGCTGGTTAAAATTAGCCGACCCAACCGA
>JBDKUD010000155.1:0-19810 GCA_039679805.1 Syntrophomonas sp.
TCTCCTTCCTATCTCACGAGGTCACATTTGTCCTTAAGGTGTTTATCTGGTTACTGGATTGATATAGTCGCTGGTGTGCCCGATTACCATACAGGAACGTAAATACCTATCCTCATCAATTTCCCAGGTATGGGAGCCTGGCTTGGAATTTCGCAGGTAAACAAAATCAAACCTGTCGGTGGCATAAATTTTAAAACCAGCCTGTTGACAATCTTTTAAGAATTCAGTATCTTCTCCCAAAGTAATATTCTGAAACTTTACCTGCTTAAAAACCCTTTTATTAATTACCATGGTTGGTCCACAGATAAATTTAACATATTTATTTTCCTGGCCCGGGTTGTCTATAGCCAGGATTTTGCGACCGGAGAAAAAGATATAGCGGGTGCATTTACCTACAATATCTGCATTGGTATAAGTAAAAGCCACCATTTGTCTTAACAAGTAAGAAGGAGCGTAATAATCATCGTCATCAAACTTGGCCACATAATTAAACGATGAAATTTCTATGGCGTAATTCATACACTCTCCCAGGGAAGTTGTTTCGTCTAATTGGTATACCCGGATATCAGGGAATGATTCTACTGCTGCCTTCCAAATGGTCAAATCCATAGTATTGTTGTTTAAAATGATAATAAGCTCGCGCGATTTATGGTTTTGCCTGCAATAATTGTCTAAAATGCGCTGCAGGGATTCCGGGCGATTGGTGCAGGTGATTACAGATACACCTGGTATTTCAATTTGATTTTGAGGTTTTAAAACATCTGCTGGGTAGTTACGGAAATAATATGTTGATACTGGCCTAATATTCATTTTCATAGCAGGTAAGCTCCTTGCCGGTAAACTTTTAATATAATATATAAACTTATCCAATAAAGTTGTTACCTGCTATTACGTAACCTTCAAATAATTAAATACATAAACTGAATGGAGTAATATGAAGGGAAGTGCGGGTATGATTATTGTTAGGCTTAAGGGGGGACTGGGCAACCAGCTTTTTCAATATGCTCTGGGGCGAAAAATAGCTCTTATACACAATACGGTTCTTAAGTTTGATATCTCTTTCTATGAACAAGAAGGCATAAGATCGTATGACCTCACGCATTTCAATATTATTGAGAATATAGCCACGCAGAATGAAATTAACCGGATTAGAGGGAAAATATGCCTGCATAAAGACCGGTATAATTGTCCGGTAGTGGAAGAACCGTTCTTCCCATACAATCCCCGTATAATACAGGTACCTAATAATGTTTACCTTGATGGTTACTGGCAAAGCGAGAAGTATTTCCTGGATATTGAGGACATCCTGCGACGGGAATTTACGGTTAAGTACCCGCTGAAAGGGTTAAACCAAAGCCTTGCTGATACCATCAAAAATTGTAATTCTGTAGCCCTTCATATCCGTCGGGGCGATTATGTTACCAATCCAGAAAATTTCGTTATTTTTGGCGTATGTTCATGGGAATATTATAAGAACTGTATCGAGCAATTAACTGCTCAAGTAACCAGCCCACACTTTTTCATTTTCTCCGATGATCCTCAATGGGTTTTAAATAATATCCACTTGCCCTATCCTACGACTTTTGTTGTTCACAACCAGGATAAAAACTATGAGGATTTGAGACTGATGAGTATGTGCCGGCATAATATAATTGCTAACAGCTCATTCAGCTGGTGGGGGGCCTGGCTTAATACTAATCCCAATAAAATGGTGTTTGCACCTGCTCGATGGTTTGTAACTACTAGTCTGGATACCCGTGACGTGATCCCTCTGACATGGCATAAGTGTAATTAAATAAGGGCTGATTTAACTAGTGGGACATATACCAGTCAATAATAATTGGTAACCCCTGGTCAAAAGAAACCTGGGGCTTGAAACCCAGAGAGGCTAATTTTTGAATATTCGGACACCGTCTGGCAGTACTGCCGGGCTGAAGCGGTCCATTTAAAATATTTATCTCCCTTCCCAGATACCGGGCTATTTTTATGGTCACATCACGTATAGCAATTTCCTCAGGGTTGCCAATATTGTAGATATTCAAATGTTCCCCGTGCTTTAACATGCACATAAATCCATCTACAAAGTCATCTATATAAATAAAAGCCCGCGTCTGGCTGCCGTCACCTTGAATGGGGAAGGGCAGAGGACCTGTCGGGACAGTGCCCATAGCATTACGAATACGGGTAATGAATTGGGGCAAAACATGTTCATACCCCATATCCGGACCATAAACATTATGAGGTCTGAATATCATTACCCGTTCAAATGCATTTCGACCGTAATTAATAGCCACCAACTCACTTAATATTTTTCCGCCTCCGTACGAATAACGGGGATTAAGTATATCCGGGATTAATAGCGGAACTGATTCATCAGTTGGAATTAGAGGAGGAGTTTGATATACTTCCGAACTGGAAGCCAAAATCAACTCTCCAATACTATTGCTGCGACAGGCATCAATAACATTCAAAATGCCGCGTATTCCGATATCCAAAACCAGCTCAGGTTTAGTGTAAAAAAACTCGGTACCATTTACATAGGCCAGGTGAATAATACAATCCATCCCATCAGCAGCCTTTTGGACAGCATTAAAATCGCGAATATCGGCTTCCACAAACTCAATATTTTTAGCTGTATCTCCTAGTTTTGACAGTGCACCGCGGGAGTTATTATCCAATACTCTCACCATATTATTAGTCATAACCAATCGTTTTACTATGGAGGAACCAATAAACCCAGTTCCCCCGGTTATTAGGTATTTCTTTCCCATTCTTATCCTCCTGTAAGTAGACTACCGAAATATGATATGAAACCGGGGCGAGAATTGTTAACCTTTTGTGCTCAATAAGCATACTTTAATTAATAGGTTTAGGTTATTGAAGGCGTAAATGCTGATAAGGGGTAAAAATATATAAGTCAAGATAAGCGGAGGAGGTTAAAATGTCGAGAATAAGTTGTATGGTTTATCCTCCGACAGTAGATTATGATTTTTTGGCTCAACGGCCCCAGCAATTAATGAAGTGTTTTTCTGAAATGCAGATACCATCATATTTTATTAACCGTCCATTGTCTGATTCTTCTAAAGGAATAAAGCTGTTAAACCCTTACTTTTATCTTGTTAATGGCAGTGATATAAGTAATTTTGTCAACAAACAAAAACCAGTAGTCTATTTTCACTTGCCACAGCAAATAAACCTAATTCAAAAATATAACCCCTCCCTGGTTGTATTTGATAGTGTTGATGAACCCAGTGAGGAGTTTGCATCCTGGAGACATTTCTATTATCAGGCAGTAGAACAGGCTGATATTGTCCTGGCCAGTTCCGATAAATTGTACCAAATGGCTTCGGCGATTAACCCAGATACTTATTTGATTACCAATGGTTGTGATTATAAGTATTTTAGCCAGGCTGTTGCTAAAAACTTAGCCATACCCGAAGAAATTAAAAATATCCCCCGGCCGATAATCGGCTTTATAGGGGCGGTGGCTAGTTGGTGTAACTTTAATTTAATTAAAAAGGTGGCAGAACAATTCCCACAGTATAGCGTGGTTATGATTGGCCCCCTTTATAATATTAAAAACGTACCGCAAAGTGAAAATTTATACTGGTTAGGGAACAAGTCATATGACCAATTAGCATCATATGCTCAGGAATTTAGCGTAGGAATAATACCTTTCAGAAAATCTAGTATGATCGAATCCGTAAATCCTATCAAAATGTGGGAGTATCTGGCAGCGGGATTGCCTGTGGTTGCTACAGATATTCCGGAAGCCAAAAAATACCCGGGAATAGTAATAAGCAGTGAAAATGATGAGCAGTTCCTTGAAGGTATCCGCTGCAGCATCCGGGAAGATTCCCAGGAAAAACAAGTGCAGAGGTTGAACCTGGCTCGACATAATTCCTGGGAAGCGAAAGCCAGGCAGGTAGCAGATATAATTGAGCAGACCCTGGCTAAAAAAGAACCTGCGGAGTATCTTTTATCCAGTAGATTACCTGGTCATAAGGTAAGTAAAATCAAGTACGATACAAAACCAGCCTATCGAATAAAAGTATTGTGATTAGATTACTTTAGGGTAAACAATTATAAGCTGAAAGTGGTACTACCCGACGTGAGGAGAAATAGGTTATGGTGGGATGAATTATGGTCAATAAAATTATGATTGGGTGTCCGGTTCGTAACCGGGCCTGGATATTACCGGAGTATCTTAAGTATTTAGAAAATTTGGATTATCCTGCTCAATATATTCAATTCTGCTTTGTTATTAATAATTGTACTGATGCTACTCCTGAAATACTGACCGAATTTGCCAATAGACATCCGGGTCAAGTAACTCTTATTAATAAAAACCGCGAATTAATCACAGGCCATAAGCGAGGAAACTATGATCTGGGTCGTCTGGCTGAACTACGTAATATTCTCCTAACGAGTTTTCTTCAATCTGGCTGTGAATATCTATTTTCTGTTGACAGCGATATATTAATACCTGCGCAAGTCTTAACTCAATTGATTGAAGATGATTGTGATATAGTATCTGCATTAGTATGCAACGGATATGAAGTAAACGACATTGGGTTATACAATATTTTAAATTACCGTGAAGGTTGCTGGGAACACATAAGGGGCTTCCCCCGAGACCGGGTATTCAAGGTCGACTGTACCGGTGCGGTTTGTTTAATCAAAAGAAATGTAATAGAAAAACATGGAGTGCGTTATAGCGCTGCTTACGGCGCCGAAGATATAGGCTTTTGTGTCCATGCAAATGCTAAAGGGTTAGGAATATGGTGTGACGGGCGTATTGAGTGCCAACATGTTATGAATGAAAAAAACATATATATTTAATTTAATATTTATTAATGGTAATCACACTTTGCACACTCCTTTCATAATATATCCTAGTAATTCATTCTTACAAATTTCTACAGTTTCAACTTGCACAGCAAGAAAAATTATTAGAGAGAAAAAGGAGGGGAGAGTAACATGGCGCTAAAATGTGAATTTCCGGAAGGATGCAAACTGGATTTGTGGGCCAAAGTCATCAAAGCAAAGTATATCGAGAGACAGGTTAAGGTCCTGGACACCATGTTCTGTGTGCCTGATGACCAGGTAGGTGGGAAAATCTCCTGCATAGAGGACATCAAGGTCAAACTTATCAAGGCGTGCGAAGAGATACATTGCTTTAACCGGGTAAAGATTTTCTTTACCTATGAAGTAATACTGTTTGTAATAGTGGAAGGAGAATATCAGATTGTAACAGTAACTGACTGCTATGAACAGTTTATTGAACTTGATGAATTTGATCCACCGTTTACGCCCGAAGAAATGAGAGAGGAAGTTGATCAATCAGAGATAATCTTAAAAAACTGGAATTTTGATTATGAAGTCAAGGGCGATTGTGAAGACCCTAGTAATCCATGCAACCTTACTACGCCAATTAACGGAACCTGCATTGGACTTAGAGTATATGTAGATATAATTGATAAGCTGGGTAAAATGCATGATATCATAGTCTACGGAGAACTTGATCCCGAGGTTGAATTCTAATTACGTAATGCCATGTTGCAATGCTCGGCCGAAAGCCGGGCATTTATTTTTTAATGGTTGGAGGTGTGAATATTATGGCCGCGAGGATTGACCGGCAAGAGAAAAATATGATGCGGGTGCGTTTGGAGAAAATGCTGGAACTGCAAAAGGAACTAAATCGGCAAATTGAGGCTTCCCATAAAGAAACACAAGTTCCGGAATATCGCGAATTTTTAAACAAATTAAAAGCAATAAATAATGAAAATATTCAAGTAACCTCTAGATATATGGTCCAAAAGTGCAACCGTTGAATATGAGCAGGGGGAGCGGTGCTCCTTAAAAGTCCTGTGGAAACCCATCCAAGGTGGCGAAGAAAGTTTAATAGACGCTGGCGACTTCGCCGCACATAGACTTTTATGACTTCTGCAGAATTTTTAAAATTTTATAACGTTCTCAAAATGCTTCGGGCATGCCCTACGACTGAGAAATTACTATATGAAACTTTATTGCCGCCATTATAAATTGTTCCTTTAAAAGTCTGCGCTGTCATATTAGTCTGTGCCTGTCTGCGTGTATTAGGGTCTTATTCTGGTGCGTCCACGGAATTTAACCTTCTTAGGGGGCAACGCAGTTGGTTGAAGCCAGCTGCCGGCCCAGTGATGAACTGCGTAAGCATTGGGGAAAAACTCACCTTTGCGGTGTTTTTCGGTCCAGAGATAAGGATAAAAGAGTTCGGGGCCAAAAACCATAAGGTCTTTTCTATTACCAATCAGACGAGTAACATAGCCGGGACCAACCTGTTCGGTTATATGCTCATGGCGGTGATCATTAATTGAGCAGGGCAGGTTATCTATCAATAATTTAAATATTTGATGACCGGGTTTGCAACCCATAATACCATTAGAGATAATGCCCTTGGATTCAGAAGCAGCAAATGCCTCCACACCAACCAGCAAGTCTTCGATATTCCGCAAACATTCAAAATCGCAATCTATATAAATACCACCAAAGTTATATAAAATTTCATAACGGGCTATATCAACCTTTTGAACAACACTGGATGCGGTACCATATACCTGTTGATTTTGTAACGGGATTATATTGTGATCATTCCATAACCACATCTGCCAGTTAGGGTGATGTTTTAACCAAGTGTTGCCATATTCCACAAACTCCCCGGGCATAGACTTTTTGCCCAGCCATATGCGATGAAATATTCGGGGAAAAAAAAGATTGTTCATAACTATTTCCCTTTCCGGCTGATCCGTGTTGAACGGCGGTATTTTTGCGCGGACGAACTTTTGGGGGGAGAATTTTTGGCAAGTTTAAGCATAGCCGTCCTATTACCTGACGCCTGACAGTATTTTTCATAAAGAGAGTAATTTAACTGATATTGATTTGAATTAATATTGGCCGGAGGGTGCCATAAATGCCATACTACATTATCTGCATTTATCGAAGGTCCGCATAAAGTATCCATAGCCATTTTAAAAGCATTATCCTCACCGCCCCATCCCTCAAATCTGGTATCGAATCCACCGATTACTTCAAAATAACGTCGGGGTACCAAGTTTAGACTGCCAGGACATTCAATAATCTCCAGGGATCCCAATGAAACGTTTTTAATATCGATTCCATAATCCTGTTGTAATAGCCAGTTAGTTTTATCAGGAGTTAGATTATAACGTTTTGAAAAAGGAATCACCCAGGTATATTGGAAGAGTAATTCCAACCATCTAGTAAGATCATTTAAATCAAAAATTATATCGGTATCTGCAATTAGAAATATATCGCGGGTTGCCAATCGGGCTGCCTGGTTGATGGCCCGGGACCTGGAGAATGGTTCATAAGGGTAGTTCCCCAAACAGATTTCCGCTTCAGGAATTAATTTTTCATACCTTTGTCTAACCCAGGACCAATTTTTATCCCGTTGACCATAATCACTCTTGAAGGGGATTAATATTGAAATATCCTTAAATTTCATATCTGGACTATTCCTTTCTTCTATTCTGTTAATAGTTTATGGCTTGATTACTAGAGTGTGACGGTTAGAAATGTTTATAGTAATAAACCTTTCACCATTTCGAGCTAATTCTAATAAGCTGTACTATGAGTAATTGAACTGGAGTTGAATTACATGAAGAAGCTTGGTTTGGCGTTAGGTGGCGGAGGGCTGAAAGGCTTGGCGCATATCGGGGTTTTACAGATACTTTATGATAATCATATTCCGGTAAATAGTGTTTCCGGTACCAGTTCCGGGAGTATAGTTGCCGCTCTTATGGCTGCCGGAATATCTCCTTATGAGATGGAAGAAATTGTTCTGGGCTTAAAAAAGAAGGACTATATTGATTATGACATAAGAGGAATCTTTAGATATGTGCTAAGTCTGGTACTACCAGGTGTTAAAGGACACTTGGATGGAATTATAAGGGGATGTAAACTGGAAAAACTGGTTTATCAGCTTACCAGAGGTCAAAAATTAAATGATCTAAATATGCCAATGGCTATCATTGCCTGTAATATTGATACCGGCCAGGAGGTGATATTTACTAACCGGGATATTCCTATCGGAGATCAGGAATTAGTGGTTATAAATAATGCCTTCATAAGTGAGGCCGTCCGGGCCAGTATTTCTATTCCGGCTACCTTTATTCCCAAATATTTTGCCGGAATGCAAATGGTTGACGGAGGAGTGAAGGATGTTGTTCCGGTATTTGTACAGAAGAACCTGGGGGCAGAATATATCATGGCTGTAAACCTGGGCCAGGAAGTATATAAATATACGGTAACCGGGATTCCAAGAATTATATCCCGCAGCATTGATATTATGACCTATGAAACTTCTGATACATCCCAACATATTTTTGCCGATATGATAATTAACCCACACCTTGTAAACGTAGATCTGGGGGACATGGAAAGAGCACCTGAAATAATTAGAGCCGGCCGAAGAGTAATGAAAGAGAATATCGAAGATCTGGTCAGGGAATTACGGCTAGCCAAGTAACACAAGCATGGTAATTTACATATACTATGCACAAAGCACAATTTTCTCGCCAGAGGGCTGTTTCTGGCAGAGGGGGGGTTAAAATGGCTACTGATAAATTCGAACATGCAACATTTTATTTAACTAAAAGCCAGGTAGATGATATTAGGGAGATGGCGAGAAAAAACCAGATATCTCGCAGTGCATTGGTCAGAATGATAATTAGGGAGTTCTTGGCCAAACAGGCTGATACTAAAAGTCAATAGTGTTAAAATATGATTGCTATATAAAAGATGATTTATCCTTTTCAGGACAAAACCATCTTTTTTTTGATTGTTTCTCTTCGCCCTTATACTGTTATCTGCGTGAGTAAGATTGTTTCTAACCAATATTGTTAGACAGAGTAGAAACTTGTTAAATAATATAACTTTAGGTAATATATAAAAGGACAAGTTAATAAAATATTCTCCGAGCTTATATTCCTAAAGTCGCTGACCAGGGGATATAAGCCATAAGGTTCAATAGGAAACTGTTGTACCTCCCGGTTTGGAAAGGAGAGGATGCCACATATAGAAACCAGGTCATCATGCCTCTCAGCAATGTTGACCTTTTTATTTGTGTTCTATTTAAAAAATTGATGTTATCAGGATTAGGAGGGATTGTTTATCATGAGAAAAAAAAGTATTGCCTTATTACTAGTTTTAGTCTTTGCGCTGGTAAGTCTGGTTGGGTGTGCGAAGGAACAACCCAAAACTAAAAAAGCCGAAGCCCCGGTGCAAACCAAAGAATTAAAACTGGCAACCACTACTAGTACTCAAGATACTGGCCTGTTAGATGTTATTATTCCTGAATTTGAAAAAGAAAGTGGATATAAGGTTAAGGTTATTGCAGTAGGCTCCGGACAAGCTATGGAAATGGGCCAAAAAGGTGATGTTGATGTATTATTGGTTCATGCCCGGCAGTCGGAAGATGAATTTGTAGCAGCCGGTTATGGTGTGGACCGTAAAGATGTAATGCACAATGATTTTATTCTCATTGGACCCGAAAATGACCCGGCCAAAATTAAAGGCCAAACCGATACAGTTAAAGCTTTAACTGCTATTGCTCAGACTAAATCAACCTTCCTGTCCAGGGGTGATGACTCCGGGACTCACAAAAAAGAATTGAAGTTATGGGAAAAAGCCGGTATCAAACCTGAGGGTGAATGGTACAAATCAGTTGGCAAAGGTATGGGCGATACCTTCCGTATGGCCGATGAAATGAAAGGTTATACCCTGATTGACCGTGGGACCTACCTGGCTCTTAAGGACAAATACAAGCTGGCCATAATGGTAGAAAAAGATAAACCCTTACTAAATCCGTATGGAGTTATAGCCGTAAACCCGGATAAGTTCCCCAAGGTTGATTACGAGGGAGCAACAAAATTCATAAATTGGATTACTTCTGAGAAAACTCAGAAAATGATTGGTGAATTCGGCAAAGATAAATTTGGTCAGGCCTTATTTATTGCCGATGCGGTACCCGCAGCGAAATAATGTAACTATTGGTGTAGCGGAGAATTTTACTCCGCTACACTTTTGGTACTATCATGTGAATATTCGTGAGGTGTGAGGTGTAAGGAATGAGGAGTAAATTGTTTGAGTACGACCTAATTCTCTGCAACTACCCAATTTTGAACCTTTAATCAAAATGTTAAAAGCAGGGCCAATTAATAAAGGAAGTCTAACTGTATTATTACCCCTTACTTCTAACCCCTCACCCCCTTACTAAATTACCCAGGAGGTAGATGAATGGAGATTATTTTACAGGGACTAAAAGAAGGATTCCAACTGGTATGGTCGCTTGATGCAGAAATAATAAGGATAACGGTGCTGTCACTGCAGGTTTCTATGACAGCACTTTTAATCTCGGCACTGCTAGGCATTCCAACCGGAGCAGCACTGGCAATTAAGTACATACCGGGGAGAAAATTATTTCTGGATATTGTCTATACCCTGATGGGTTTGCCACCAGTCCTGGCAGGACTAATAGTCTATCTTTTTCTAACCTACAAGGGCCCGCTGGGACAGTTTGAGCTCCTATTTACACCGGCGGCTATGATAATTGCGCAAGTATTGCTGGCTTTCCCCATTGTCTGTGGACTAACTGCCCGGGCTGTTATGGCCCAGCGACAGGAGGTTTATGATACTGCTGCTACTCTGGGAGCATCACGCCGCCAAGCCGCCCTTTCCATTATCCGTGAATCAAGAATAGGTATAATTGCGGCTCTCACTACGGCTCTGGGGCGGGTAATTGCTGAGGTAGGTGCGGTCACAATGGTGGGGGGTAATATTAAGGACAGTACCCGGGTTTTAACCACTTCGATAGTATTGGAAACCCGGATGGGGAATGACAGCAGGGCTATAGCCATAGGGATGGTCTTAATGGTGATAGCTTTTTCCATAATTCTTCTAATAAACATTCTGGAAAAGAGGTCATTTAAAAATGATGCCGGCATTCAAATTACATAAGGTTATAAAGCAATATGGTCGCAGGGAAGTGTTGAATGTTGATGAACTGGTTCTCCCCGGCAGTCATATTTATGCCCTACTCGGTCCTAATGGTTCAGGAAAAACTACCCTTTTGCGGGTAATGTCTCTGCTTACCAAAAACGATTTTGGCGCCGTAGAGGTGCTGGGGGAAAAAATAAACTGGAATAAATCGCAACTGCTAAATCTCCGGAGACAAATGACTATGGTAACCCAGACGGCTTTTATGTTTGAAGGGTCAGTTTATTATAATGTAGCCTACGGATTAAAGGTAAGAAAAACAGCCGATCAGGAAATAAGAAGGATAGTAAGAGAGTCTTTGCAACTGCTGGGTATGTCTGATTTTATTAACACCGATGCCCGCAACTTATCAGGGGGAGAAAGACAGAAGGTAGCCATTGCCAGAGCAGTGGCTTTAAAACCGCGGGTCCTGTTTTTAGATGAACCTACCGCTAATATTGATCCCCGCAGTGCGGTAGACATTGAAAAATATATTAAGGTTATTAACCAGGAATTCGGGACCACCATTATCCTGGTAACCCACAATCTTTTTCAGGCTAAAAGGCTGGCTGATGAAGTATTTTTTATGTGGGACGGAAAGATAATTGAGAGAGGACCTTGCCGGGATATTTTCCAGCACGCTCAGGATGAAAGGACACGGGCTTTCCTAACCGGGGAAACGGTTTTTTAAGTAAGGTGTTAGGTGTGAGGGGTAAGGCGTAAATTGTCTGAGTACGGCCAGGTCTTCACACTTACATAGTTTTCGAACCTCTAGCATACTGTTATAAGTAAGAACATTTAGTAAAGAAAATCTAGCTCTATTATTACCCCTCACTCCTTACGCCTTACCCCTCACGAATATACACCCCGTTCATGTTTAAAAAAGCTTCTCCCGGTAAATAATGAAAATACAGGGAGGAGATTGATTACATGATAAAAAAAATTATCGGCATTATTATTATTTTAATTATTATTCTTACCACTGGGATTACTATGGCTGAACAGAAGGCTCCATTGGCAGATGGAGTATTAAGGCTGCATGTAATAGCTAATAGTGATAATCCGGCTGACCAGGCTTTAAAGCTTCAGGTTAAAGATGAAGTTGTAAAAATGATGCGGGAGGAATTTGCTAATGTAAAAGAAGCTGATGAAGCTAGGAAGTTGGCTATTCAACATATTCCTGAAATAAAGAAAACAGCCGAGTCAGTTATTGCTGACCAGGGTTATAGCTACCCGGTAAGTGTTTATGTGGGTGAATGTAATTTTCCTACCAAAGCCTATGGTAATTTTGTTCTTCCTCAGGGAAGATACCAGGCCGTAAGGGTGGTAATTGGCGAAGGAAAGGGTAAGAACTGGTGGTGTGTTTTGTTTCCGCCGCTGTGTATGGTTTCATCCTCGGACAAAGGGATAAGCCTGGCCAATCCTCGAGAAGCCAAGGTTAGCTTTAAATGCTTGGAATTGATTCCCCGAGGAGCAAAACTGGTTCATAAATAAACAATGCAAACGTGTGCAAACGGGGGCAGTTATTGCGTTGCATTAATAATGCAAAGCAATAACTGCCCCCGTTTGCAACAAGCATTCGCTAAGATTTTGCACCATGATAAATATTAGATATATAATTGGATAAAAAGAAACAGGAGCAATATAATGCAAGAGTTAGTTGTTGAGACACCGGCCAAAATTAATCTGACGCTGGATGTACTGGGCAAAAGATCTGATGGATACCATGACCTGGAAACAGTTATGCACCAGATTAATTTAGTTGATAAAATCTATTTGAGAAAAGAGATTTCCGGAATTACTATAAACAGTAACAGTAAGCAGATTCCACATAACGAACAAAACCTGACCTATCAGGCAGCAGCGTTAATGCTCAAAAACTTCCAAATAAAGGAAGGAATTAGCATTTTTATAGAGAAAAGAATACCAGTAGGTGCAGGGCTGGCAGGGGGAAGTACTGATGCCGCCGCAGTTCTTACCGGAATTAATAAATTATGTGGCCTTAAGGCAGGTAGGGATGATATTATGCAACTGGCGGCATTAATAGGGTCAGATGTTCCTTTTTGTGTCCTGGGAGGGACTGCCCTGGCTCGTGGAAGAGGTGAGATACTTCAGCCCTTAACCTCCGCCTTGAAACTATCAATATTATTAGTAAAGCCGGATTTTCAACTATCAACTGCTGATGTTTACCGAGCACTAGATCTTAAGCAGGTTGAAGTTAGACCTGACAATGTGGCATTTTTGGATGCATGGAAAAATTGTGATATTATAGGTGTAGCCAATAATATGGCTAATGTTTTGGAAAGCGTCAGTATAAAAAAACACAGGGAAATTGCCTTGCTAAAACAACGATTAATCCAACTGGGAGCGCTTAATGCCTTGATGTCCGGAAGCGGGCCCAGCGTTTTTGGAATATTTACTGATCAAAAGCAGGCTCAACAGGCATGTGAGATACTGCAACAGGATTATCGTGAAGTATATTTGGTATCATCTTATATCTTATAATCCTGTGAAAAAGTCCAGCGGTAGGGGAATATGTTCAGTGCCGCGACGTTGGCGGAGGCGGTGAGAAACACCCGGTGAACTTTTTCACTTTTCTTAAAAGATAAAAAAGTTAGAGGTGATTTTAATGGAGAAAAATCGTTTACTACCTGTAAACCTTGATTCTTACAAACCGCTGCGGGAACTGGTTCTGGAAGCAATTAGAGAAGCAATAATAAACGGAACCCTCAAGCCCCGGGAAAGATTAATGGAAATTCAACTGGCCGAAGAACTGGGTGTATCCCGGACTCCTGTAAGAGAAGCCTTAAGAAAGCTGGAACTTGAAGGGTTTATTGTTATGGTACCACGTAAAGGTGCTTATGTAGCCGATTTTTCCTTTAAAGATATTGCTGATATTTTTGAAATACGTGCTGCCCTGGAAGGGCTGGCTGCAGCCCTGGCAGCGGAACGGATAACGGATGACGAACTTGAAAATATGGAAAGGCTTCTGGTAGAGAAGGCAGAAGCTATTAACCAACAGGATATAGAAAAATTGGTAGAGGTAGATACAAAATTCCACGATGCACTTTATCAAGCCAGCCGGAATGAGCGGTTAACGGCAATTATCAGTAATTTGCGCGAACAAATTCAACGATTCCGGGCCACTTCCCTGGCTAATCCCGGACGAGGTAAAAAATCTTTAGATGAACATCGTTACATAGTGGAAGCAATCCAGTCCCGAGATGTGCAGCAAGCCCGACAAGCGGCTCAGGATCATATAGAGAACGCGGAAAATAGTATGATTGAATCCATCAAAAAGGATGGTTTTGATGTCCCCAATTAACGGAGGTGCCAGGCAAATGCAATACGATGCCGTTATTTTGGCAGGAGGCGAAAGCACTAGCGAATTAAAAAAAATAGCCCCTTATGATAATGAAGCTCTAATTATTATTGGCAACTATCCTATGATATACTATGTTTTTAATGCGCTACGCGATTCAAATCGCATCAGAAACATTGTTATCAGTGGTCCGGTGGAAGCACTGCGAAACATATTTCCGCGTCAGGATAATCTCTTTTTTGCTACTAGTGGACAGGATGCCATTGAAAGCTTTAGTCATGCTGTCAATGTGCTGCAGGAACAGGATGAAATTTCCGAAAAAATATTAATATTGCCTACGGATATACCATTTATTACTACTGCCGCTATTGAGGATTTTATTTCTCAATGTGAAAGCAATGAAGCTGACTTTTACTATCCGGTTACCAGCAAAGAGGTGAATGAAGTAAAATTCCCCGGGGTAAGCCGAACTTATGTAAATTTAAAAGAAGGCACATTTACCGGGGGCAACTTGTTTTTTATCCGTACCCGGGTTATTGACCAGTGTTTGGATATTGGATTGAAACTGGTAAAAAGGAGAAAGAATCCGGTCGCCATGGCCCGGTTGTTTGGGTTTGCCCTGGTGTGGAAATTCGTATTTAAACAATTGGGGATACCCATGATCAAACAGCGCTTTTACGAAGTGACCGGTATAAAAGGGGAAGCTATAATTTCTCAGTATGCAGAAGTCGGGGTTGATGTAGACAAGCCCAGTGACCTAACCCTGGCTCAGCAATATCTGGCAGCCAAATAAAAAATAACTATGCAAGTAAACCCGGCAATAGCTTAAAGTTAGAACCGGGTTTTCAGTTTAATACGAGTTCAGCTTTGTCGAATCTTATACTTTGTACTCGGTAATTTAACATTAAATTATGTTAAAAGTCATTTATTCGGTATAATAGAAATTATAATGCTAAGATTATATACCAATCTTTTGAATTAATATTTTTACCCAATCTGGTGGTCTAATAATTAAAAACATTTTTATACTGAGAGGAGTATATTTAAGTGAAATATTCAGCGGTTATTCTTGCTGCTGGTAAAGGGGTACGCATGAGATCAGACCTGCCCAAAGTGGCGCACCGGGTAGCCGGTAAGGCTATGGTAAGTCATGTAATTAGTGCTGTGTATGGCGCAGGTATTGAAAAAATTACCATGGTAGTAGGGCATGGAAGACAGGTTATCCAGGAGATATTGAAGGATCAAAATATCCGGTTCGTGGTTCAGGAAGAACAACTGGGTACCGGGCATGCATTAATGCAGGCTCAGGAGGCAGTTGCAGAAGATGAGGTGATCGTGGTGCTTGCCGGTGATACTCCCCTTTTGCAGGCATCGACAATAAAAGCATTAGTTGATTTTCATACATCCAGTCAGGCGGTAGCAACTGTTCTCACTACAACCATAGATGAACCGTTCGGTTATGGAAGGGTTATCCGCAAGGCTGATGGTTCACTCAGCCAGATTGTAGAAGAAAAAGATGCCCTAGAAACAGAAAAACAGGTAAAGGAAATTAATTCCGGGATGTATTGCTTTAATCGGGCCGATGCTATGGCAGCCTTAGGTAAAGTTGGTACTGATAATGCTCAGGGCGAATATTATTTAACTGATATTTTAAAAATACTTATTGCCGATCAAAAAAAGGTAGAAGTTTTCAAGACTGATGCCAGCGAAGATATTTATGGTATTAATGATCGGGTACAATTAGCTAAGGCGGAAATTATTATCAGACAACGCAAAAATATTGAGTTGATGAAAAGCGGGGTTACTATCACTGACCCCGGTTCAATTTTTATAGATAGTGAAGTTCAAGTAGGCAAGGATACGGTAATATTACCTTTTACCTTGCTGGAAGGAGCAACCGTCATCGGTGAGCATTGTGAAATCGGGCCGGGAACACGTATTACTTCTTCTTTTGTTGGCGATGATGTTAGTATTGAGAGTTCACGTATCAAAGAGGCCAAGATTGGGAATGCGTGTACCATTGGCCCATATGCGTATTTGAGACCGGGAACGGTTTTGCATAATAATGTGAAGGTAGGGGATTTTGTAGAGATAAAAAAATCAATTATCGGAGAGAAGAGTAAAGTGCCTCATTTGAGCTATGTTGGCGATGCTACCGTAGGGACTGGTGTTAATATTGGTGCGGGGACTATTACCTGCAATTACGATGGAGTAAATAAATTTGAGACAGTATTAGAGGACGGCGTCTTTATTGGCAGCAATACCAATCTGGTAGCACCGGTAAAAATAGGCCGCAACTCTACAACTGGAGCAGGTTCGACCATCACCACTGACATTCCTGCCAATACCCTGGGGGTAGAACGAGCCAAACAAAGAAATATTGCGAACTGGATTCGTAAAAAGAAAGAACAGCCGGAGAAGACAGAATAAAGAATACAGAGATTATGAATAATACGGAGTAAGAGGCATAGTTTCCTTCTCACCTCTAACATCCGATTTGGGAGGTTATAATAGAATGAAAGCATCCAGGTGGAGGATGAAGTTATTTACGGGGAATGCCAATCCTTATCTGGCCGGAGAAATAGCCGATTATTTAGGAATACCGGTGGGGACTGCTAAAGTATCACATTTTTCTGATGGGGAGATTAGTGTAGCTATCGATGAGAGTGTTCGGGGAGTGGACGTGTTTGTTGTACAGCCTACCTGTTCCCCGGTAAACGACAATCTAATGGAACTGCTCATAATGATAGATGCTTTCAGAAGGGCTTCTGCATCAAGAATAAATGCTGTTATTCCTTACTATGGTTATGCCCGGCAGGATAGAAAATCCCGGGCGCGGGACCCAATTACCGCTAAATTGGTAGCAAACTTAATTGTAGAGGCTGGTGCCGAGCGAGTAGTAGCGGTAGACCTTCATGCCACTCAGATACAGGGCTTTTATGATATACCAGTTGATCATTTGCCTGGTGTACCCACCATTGCTGAGTATTTCAAGAACAAAGGGCTAACCCAAAATGCGGTAGTATTATCACCTGATGTGGGCGGAGTCACTAGAGCCCGGAACCTGGCGGCCAAACTGGGTGCTCCTTTGGCAATTGTTGATAAAAGGAGGCCTGCCCCCAATGTTTCCGAAATCATGAATGTTATTGGTGAGGTAGAAGGAAAATCGGTAATTATTATTGATGATATTATTGATACTGCCGGGACCATATGTACTGCCGCTAAGGTAATGATGGAAAAGGGGGCCAGGGAAGTTTATGCTTGTTGTACTCACCCGGTATTCTCTGGACCGGCCATCGAAAGGCTAGCCGCTGCCCCTATAAAGGAGGTTGTTGTTACCAATACTATTCCTCTTACTAAAGAAAGACAGTTACCTAATATTACCGTCCTGTCAGTGGCGCCTCTGGTGGGGGAGGCTATATTAAGGATTCACGAAGATTTGTCGGTTAGCAAATTGTTTGAGGTTTAGTGCATTCTGGACATCGTGGATTTATATAGGTATAATACATCATAGTCAAATCGAATTCTGAATTAAGATTAATTAAAAGAACTAACTCATAATACTTCCTGTAAGTATAAGCATTTATAATTAAATTTAAAACGAAGTGCTCTGCATTTCCACTATAATTTAGAATTCAGCTTTCAACTCAAAATTTACGAATGGGGTGACATTATGGCACTGGGACAAAAAATTGACTGTAAGCAAAGAGAAATAAAAAGCAAGGGATTTCTCAATCAGATGAAAGCAAAGGATCTTGTTCCGGGAATTATCTACGGCCAGGGCCAGGAAGCAAAACCAGTTTTTTTGGTTGGCCGGGAATTGTCCAGGATCATTGATAAACACGGGACACATGGATTGTTTGCTCTTCAAATGGAAGGTGAAGCTAAGCCAGCAATGGCGCTTGTGAAAGAGGTGCAAAAGCATCCTCTTAACGGTAAGGTAATTCATGTAGACTTTTTAACGGTTAATATGAATGAAAAAATTCATGGCACTGTTACCATCTACATACATGGAGAAGATGAAATAATTAATAAGGGCGGAATACTTCAAGCCGGGGCTAAGGATATAGAAGTTTCTTGTATGCCGCAAGATTTACCTGAACATTTAACAGTAGATGTTTCCGGACTGGAAATCGGGCATAAATTGGTTATAGGTGATTTGCAGATACCTGAAGGGGTAGAAGTAACAAGTGACCCGGATACCATGATAGTGACGGTTCTTGCTCCTAACCGGGCTCTGGAAACCCAGGAAGCCAGCGAAGGACAGGCTGAAGAGGCTAAAGACGCTGAAGAGCAATAGTCTGATACCTGAACCCCGGAGCTCATCCGGGGTTTTTTCTTGCCCGCAAACAGGGTATACTGATTATAATTGGTGATGAACAGGGGATTAATTCAACACAGGAGGACACAGATTTTTTTGGATTAACACTGATTTATTATTATAAGTTGCGAAATATTTGTCTTGCAGAAATATTTCTGCTATAGGAAAATATACCCCCATGGCCGCAGGACGCAACCATTTATGAAAATCAGTATTACTCCGGCATTTACACTATAAATAATCTGTGTCCTTCATAATTAAATCTGTGTAAATCTGTGTTGAATTAAAGCGCGCTAATCCAAATAAATCCGCGTAATCTGTGTTGAATTTAAGTACTAATTTTAGGGCGTTAGCCTAAACAAGAGGGATAAGATGAAAATAATCGTTGGTCTGGGGAATCCAGGTAGAAAATATAAAGGCAGCCGCCATAATACTGGATTCAGAGTGGTAGAAGAAATAGCCCGGCGTTTTCCGGTGGAAAAAGAAGAAAGTAAATTTGATGCTATAATCGGGCATACCAGAATAAATGGGGAAAAGGTTCTGCTGGTAAAACCTCTTACTTATATGAACCTGAGCGGCAAGGCGGTCGGGCCGCTGGTTAACTGGTTTAAGGTTGATTTACTAGATATAATCGTTGCTTATGATGACATGGATTTGGCTACTGGTGTTCTTCGTATTCGAGAAAAAGGAGGAACCGGGGGGCATAAAGGATTGGCGTCAATAAGTGAATGGCTGGTTTCCCGGGATTTTGCCAGAGTGCGTATTGGTATAGGCCATCCCGAAAATATTGATGTAGTGGGATGGGTACTCGGGCAATTTGATCCAATTGAGGAGAAAATAATTGATGAGGCCGTCGCGAAAGCGGCGGATGCTTTGGAAACGTGGGTAAAGGACGGCATAGTCAAAGCCATGAATGAGTATAATTAATAGAATGTATATTTATCTGCCTGCTCAGGGAAAATAGCTAAAAGACGGCTAAAAGGAGCAGGTATGATGAAGGTTTATCACATTTGTGAATATTGTCAGATGGTTTACAATACTACTGAGGTTCAAGGGCCGGAAGGAGCCATTGAACTAAAAGGTACCTGTGAAGAATGTACCCGGGAAATGGGATTGAATGAGCAGGTAAC
>JBDKUD010000412.1:0-18459 GCA_039679805.1 Syntrophomonas sp.
CATAGTTTTCACCGTCACCTAGTCCCACTATTAATGGGCTGTCTTTCTTGGCGGCAATAATTTTATCAGGTTCATCACTGCTGATTACGGCTATGGCAAATGAGCCGGTTACATGGCTTAATGCCTGACGGACGGCTTCTTCTATGGAGTCTTCATAGTATTTTTCAATTAGGTGGGCCATAACCTCGGTATCTGTCTCAGATAAAAAATCGTGCCCTTCCAGAATAAGTTCTTTCCGCAGTGTGGCGTAGTTTTCAATTATTCCATTATGAACCACGGCAATACGCCCGGAACAATCCAAATGCGGATGAGCATTGGCATCGCTGGGGACTCCGTGGGTGGCCCAACGGGTATGCCCGATACTGAGGCTGGACTTAGGGAAATCTCCCAGGGCCTGTACCATTTCGGCCAGACGCCCTTTTTTCTTGGTAATCTGTAATTTTTCATCTTTATATATTGCGATACCAGCAGAATCATATCCCCGGTATTCAAGTTTGGCCAAACCGTCTATAATTACCGGCACAGCACTGCCGTTACCGATATAACCCATAATTCCACACATATATTTACTCTCCTATCATTTTTCAAAATGATTTTAAATTAAAATTTATAAACTTTTTTGACAGAGTATTCATATAACCAGTCGTAAATAATTATGAATTTTGAATTATTAATTTTGAATTATTAATTTTGAATTTTTGTTCGATTGGTGAAACCCCAATCGTTTTTATAATAATATGAAAACGAAGGTTTCTTCCTTAATTCATAATTCACAATTTCTAATTCATAATTAATGAACCACGCATATGGCTCTTTGTCGAGGCTATTGCTAGCCGTTTTGCAGCCATATTAACGATTGTGGCAACCGGGGGGCACCCGCCGATTATTCGATAAACCCCCACCTCGTCACCCGGCAGCAGCTGCCTGTCGGGTCAGGCGCTTGAAAAGCCCCATCGGGGCTGCTCTTCTACTTTTTCTGGGCTGTTAGTATAGCGTCGCGTATTTCATTTATCACCTCCTCTAATAAGTCGCGGTCCGGACCCTGGGCCATAATTCTAACCAGAGGTTCGGTGCCGGAAGGCCTTACTACCAGTTTACCCCATTCTCCCAGTTTGGTCTCAGCATTCTCTAAAGCCGTGGTAACAAGTTCATGAGATAATATCTGGTCTTTTTCTTCTAATTTTATATTTACCAGCAATTGAGGTAGTTTTTCCATCTCTCCTGCCAGTTCTGACATATTGAGTCCGGTGCGTTTTAATACTTCAACCAGCTTAAGTGAGGTTAAGAGTCCGTCACCGGTGGTAGCATGTTCTAAAAAGATAATATGCCCGGATTGTTCTCCGCCGATAATTGTACCGGTTTGTTTCATTTTTTCCAGCACATAGCGGTCCCCTACTTTACAGTTTTCCACTAGTATGTTTTCCCGGCGCAAGGCTATGTCCAGACCTATATTGCTCATTACAGTCGCAACTACCGATTCTGGTTTCAGGCATCCCCGCCGGAACATATCCAGGGCACAGATAACCATAATCTGATCCCCATCGATTTCATTGCCTCGCTCATCTACTGCCAGACACCGGTCGGCATCTCCGTCATAGGCTATACCTACATCAGCTACATATTCTCTTACAGCCCGGCGCAGACTATCCATATGCGTGGAGCCACATTTATCATTTATATTAACCCCAGTGGGCTTGCTATTAATGGGAATTACCCTGGCACCTAGCCTCCTCCACAGCCGGGGTGCAGCATCATAAGCGGCTCCATTGGCACAATCCAGAACTATTGTTATATCGGTTAAATCCTCTTGCAGAGAATAACAATCAGTCAGAAAATCGAGATAACGGTTAAGGGCTTCCTCCACATCATAAACCTTGCCTATGTCAGCCCCTTCTGGACGGGTGAGGTTACTAGTTCCAGCCAGAACCAATTTTTCTATTTCTGCTTCAATTTCGTCAGGTAGTTTATAGCCGTTGGGTCCAAAGAATTTTATGCCATTATCCTGGACCGGATTATGGGATGCCGATATAACTATTCCGCAAGAGGCATTATACTGCCCGGTCAGATAGGCTATGGCTGGAGTAGGCATTACTCCTACAGTTAATACATCAGCACCGGTAGAGCAAATTCCAGCCACCAGAGCTGCCTCCAGCATATCCCCGGAAATCCTGGTATCCTTGCCTACCATTATCCGGGGCCGTATATCAGAATTTTGCCGTGCCAGTACATAACTGCCGGCTCGACCTAAATGAAAAGCCATTTCAGGCGTAAGTTCACTATTGGCAATACCTCTAACCCCATCAGTCCCAAACAATGTTCCCATCAAAAATTCCCCCAATAATTGATTATTAGTCAGGTACAAGTCCTGGTATATATTCTCCTTTTTTGTAAACAGTTTAGTAGTCTTAGTGTATGCTTTTTATATATATCGTGTTAATAATTTTCTGCAAGTCTGCCTATGGTGCTTGGGGCGACATTTTTTCGCTGGTTTTGGCTACTACCACATTGACAGTTACCTGTGAGGGAACCACAGTTGTCCCCAAAGGTACCACAATATTAACCAGTTGGCTAAATGACTCCTTCTTATCAGTAATATCAATCTTATCGGTACTAATTTCATTAAGCAGTTTTATTACGTTCTCATCTCCGAGTACCGAAGCGGTTTCCGGTGAAGTGGTAACCTGAACTAACTGATAGCCCTCAGCTATTTCCCCGTTAAACTGAGGTTTTATGCTCAGTTGTCGCGAGCTCTTTTTCTTTTCAACTACCGCATATACATCAACTGTTTGCGGAACCAGGCTTATACCCGTGGTTATTATATTCCCGCGAATATCCCGCGGCACCAGCCGGACCTTAAAGGAAGAAATATCTTTAACATTGCCCAGTTCGAGCGGAGCTGCCACTGAGGAAACCCGGTTGACTGCGCTCTGTTCTCCCCTTATTAAGCACTTTTCGGGTGTAATTACCACATTCAGTATACTGTAACCCTCAGGAGGATTTTGTCTCACTTCATAATGAACCGGAACAATATTTTTACCGATTTCTTTAAGTGTTACTTTGACCTTTTTGGGTTGAACCGAAGTGAACATAGCACCATTTACTGGTTGTATATTGACCGGCAAATTGTATTCACCCTGGGATAACCCAGATAAATTCACATAGGCCTGAACTTTACCAGTTTCTTTAAAGGCCCCCCACAGTTTTACCCGGACTGTTTCCGGTCCGATTACGGTAAGGCCGGCAGGAAGAGCATTATATTTGAGTTCGGCCTCAACGGAGTTCTGGCGTACGCCTAATCCTAACTCGCCCTGGTTAATAACATAAAACCACAGCAGGACTGCCATAAGAACCGATATTAACTTAAGTCCGATCGTTGAGCCCGGGTTCTTTTCCATCCGGTCCACCTGACCATCTCCTCCATAAGGAACTTACTTTTTCTTCGCTGATAAGGTCATCTATCAGCATCTTTTCAAGTTGCTGGGTATCCAGATAACGAATTAGTTTACCGTGTCGGGCCAAAGAAATAGTTCCGGTTTCCTCAGAAACAATAACTGCCAAAGCATCAGAAACTTCAGTGATACCAAGTCCGGCCCGGTGCCGGGTCCCCACTTCCCGGTCCAAGCTGGGATCATCACTTAAAGGCAGAAAACAGGCCGCCCGGTTAATTCGTCCGTCCTTAATTACTACGGCTCCATCATGTAAAGGAGTATTAGGAATAAATATATTAATGAGCAGACCTGATGAAACTAATGAGTCCAGCTCTACCCCACTATCCAAATATTCCTCAATATCGTTATCCCGGGGCAAAATAATCAGGGCTCCGATTTTATTACGCGACAAGGTGGCAGCTGCTGTTACCATTTCAGAAATTATTCTGCTGTAGCTATTTATATCCAGGTCATTCTCCCGGGAGCTAAAAAAGTGTCCCCGGCCAAGTTGTTCCAGGATTCTTCGTAACTCCGGCTGAAAAACAATGGGCAGTACAATTGCAAAAAATATCCACAGTTTTTCCAGCAGCCAGTTAACCATATCCAGTTTTAAAAAGCTGGATATGGCTGAAAATACCAGCAGCAGTATAAGCCCTTTCAACAATTGCTCAGCTCGTGTTCCCCTTATAAGGCCTAACAGGCGATAGAATATATAAGCTACTATAGCAATATCAAATAAACTGCGGATAATATCCCAAGGACTGGCAAATACCCCGGATAAAAAGCTTAAATCCACCCCTATTTCCTCCACCTGTTTTAAAAATAGGCTGAAGCCTATTTTTAATTACTAATTGTGAATTTTGAATTGTGAATTATTATAGAAATGCTTTGCATTTCTCTTTTACCATTCTGACTTCTATACTTGAGATACGCAATCAGCATCATAAGATTTCATATTACCAGATTAATAGTATTATAACCTTAAACCCGGCCTACGTAAAAAACGGCCAGAACCCCATCAGCTACTCTAATCTGGCCTTTATCCCCGGCTAATACATTAGAAACCGTATAAGGCCGGGAGTTCTCAAGTACAACATTGGCCAGAGGATACTCAAAACCGGTTAAATAAACTCCGCTGGATTTTTCTGTCAGGGTAAGAATAGTAACCGTATCCCCCTGACGTCCATTTATCTCTAATTCCTTATTCACCAGATAAATCTGGCAATCAGGACTGAAGTGCTTAATATGTTTATTCCTTCTGGCCATCTCTATCCCGCTGTAAATATTGGCCAGGGTATGGTCCAATCGTTTACCCAGAGTACCCAGCAGAATAATTTCATCAGCCCCTGCTTCTTCAGCAACCGTTAGGGCCAGCTGAGTATCAGTAAAATCTTTGCGCCGGGGATACTTCTTGATTTCGACTGCACTGCTCAGAAAATGTTCTTTTACCTCCGGTAGTATGGAATCCATATCCCCAATTATAATAGATGGTATCACTCCCAGTTTAAACGCATAGTTGGCACCGCCATCGGCACAAATAATAAGGTCATCGGTTTTAAATAAACTTTTATATGAGTCAATTTCACCGTATTCGCCATTGGCAAGTATAATACTTCTCATAAAGCACCTCTTTTAATATTAATAGCCAATACTTATCTAATCTCAAATAATATAATATTTCAATGTTAAATTAAAGCGATATTTTTCTATAAAATCATTATTACCAAATTCCAGTAAAAACTAGTGAAATAAATAACTATAATGCCCAAAATAAATTACTCCAATAAATTGACAAAGAAAAATTCCTTATTTATAATGCAATTATTGATTTGTAGCAAAGGAGGGAGCACACAATGTCTTATACCATTACTGATGAATGTATCTCATGTGGAGTATGCTTAGATGAATGCCCGGTAGAAGCAATTAAAGAAGGTGACGATAAGTACGAAATCGATCCCGAACTCTGTACGGAATGCGGTTCTTGTGCTGATGTATGTCCGGTAGAAGCACCTCAAGCCCCAGAGGAATAAAGGGTCGAGCGATTTATTAATAAGTATGCGTAGATAAGAAGCCCTGTTTTACAGGGCTTTTTATTTTATCCTATCATCACCGTACGGTTCCTGCCTTCATTCTTAGCCTTATACAGAGCATGATCGGCATTTTTAATCATATTATCAATACTCAGACCCTGGTTTGCGTCCATCCAAGTACCCCCAAAACTGGCCGTAACGCTTATATTTATATTACTTCCAGGTATATTGGTTCTGTGGTTCTCAGTCGCAATTCTCATCCGTTCAGCGGTTTTAAACGTTACATCCCAATTAGCCCCCGGCAGGCAAATAACGAATTCTTCTCCTCCATACCGGCCAACTAAATCATATACCCGACAAGCCCGACTGAGGGTTTTGGCAATGTCCCGCAAAACCATATCCCCAACCTGATGGCCATAAGAGTCATTAACTCTTTTAAAATGATCTATATCCGTAATTATGAAGCCCAGTTCCTGTTCGGTACGTAAACTCCGATTAATTTCAAACTGCATGCGATCTATAAAAGCCCGTCGATTTAAGAGGCCGGTTAAGCAATCGATGCTGGCTAATCGCATAATCCGATGTTCCAATTCAATTATGCGCTGCCCTATTTTTAGCCGGTATTTTAGTTCCTCCGGATTAAAAGGTTTTATTACATAATCATCTGCCCCAGACTCCAGGCCCTTGATAATATCATCTCCCCCAGCCCTACTCGTTAGGAGAATAATATATACATAATTTCCGTTGTTACGCGCCCGAATCTTTCTGCATATGTCTATTCCATCCATACCCGGCATCACCCAATCCAGAATGACCAGATTAGGGGCATTATTTTGCTGCAGTACTTCCCACGCTTGGATTCCGTCACATGTTATAACTGTTTCATATCCCCAGGATATTAAGGAGCTCTCCAGTAATTTGCGTGATAATCCATCATCATCAGCAATTAATACCCGCATTTTTTCAACTCCTTCAGGATGTAGTTACACTATCTGAGCCCCGGATAATCATTTTGTCTTAATGCTTCATATAAGATAATAGCAGCCGAATTGGAAAGATTCAGCGACCTCCCAATATCCAGCATGGGAATCCTTATCTGTTGTTCGGGAAACTTATCCAGTATTTCCTTAGGTAATCCGCGGGTTTCACGTCCGAACACCAGTATATCGCTTTCATGGAATTGTATCTGATGATAGCTTTTGGCCGCTTTGGTAGTAGCTAGATAAATTTTCTCTGCTCCGTATTCATTAATTATATCATCAAAATTTTCCCACAATTTAATATCTACTTTATCCCAATAATCAAGGCCAGCTCTCTTTAAATAGCGGTCTTCTATAGAAAAGCCCAACGGTTTCACCAGGTCCAGAGTAGTTTTGGTCAGTGCGCAGGTCCGGGCAATATTGCCGGTATTCTGCGGTATTTCCGGTTCGACCAGTACTATATGCATCATGTCACCTCCGTTAATCGTAAGGTGTAAGGCGTGAGGTGTGCGGTGCCCCTTCTCTTTTCCCTTAACACCAATTCTTCGATTTTCAAATATCGATAAGTTATGAAAAGTATGCAAAAGGAGAACTCCTTACCCCTTATGCCTTACTCCTCACTTTAGAAATTATACCTGAGTTTGCCAGTAATAACAAAACAAGTCCTAGTTAAAACTAACCAAAAGCCGTAAAGGAGAGATATCATTTTGAAGCAAAAGAAAATAGCCGTCCTTACACTGGTTGTACTAATGGTTATACTGGCCATGCTGTCCATCGGGGGATGTCAGAAGAGTGCTGAAAAGCCTATAGTCCCCAAAAGTACTCCTTCTGCTCCAAAAACGGTTCCACGTTCTTCTCTGTCGGCGGAGGTTGCCAAGTATAAACAGGAGCCCACTATATCTTTGTATCGCAGCGCAACTGGTGCCAAACAGGAAATAAAACTGGAACAGTATTTGAAGGGAGTAATCGCAGGAGAAATTGGTCCGAAATTCCCCATGGAAGCTCTGAAGGCGCAGGCCATAGTTGCCCGGACCATGACTCTGGCTCTCATTAATTACGAACATGGAACCCGCGGAAAACATGGCACTGACGCCAGTGATAACCATACTGAATTTCAAGCTTATGATGAGAAGGCTATTACTGACAACATTTCCAAGGCAGTAGACGCAACCCGGGGAGAAGTCCTGGTTTATAATGGCAAGTTTGCTTATGCTCTGTTTTCGTCTTTTGCCGGGCCTAAAACTGCCAGTATAGAAGAAGGCTTTCCAACACTGGATAATAAGTACTCTGCCAAAGCCTATTTAAAGCCAGTTTCCACTAATGGCAGCAAGTATGCACCCGCCAAATACAAAAACTGGACTGTAAAAGTGCCCAAATCAACAATTAAAAATATCATGGGCAGCAAAGCCGGCTCTTTGAATGATATAAGGGTCAGCAAGAAAGGTCCTTCTGGCCGGGCTTTGACCGTCAGTGCCGGTTCTGCCACTATTTCAGGTGTAAAATTGCGGGAAGCAGTTGGTTTTGACAAGTTATTTTCAACTATGTTTACCAGCATAACCCCACAGGGCAATTATATTGTATTTAAAGGTACCGGATGGGGCCACGGCGTTGGAATGGAACAATGGGGTGCTTATACAATGGCCAAGGAAGGTAAAAAGGCTCCGCAAATAGTAGAACATTATTTTCCTGGAGCCCGTTGGAACAAGTTGTACAAGTAATAAATTAACGGGGGATGTTTTAATAATCCCTCGTCAGGGTGTCGATAAGTTCAGGCCGAGCAAAAAAGTTCAAGAGCAAGGCATTAATGAAAGCCAGTGATTGAGGCGTACATGTGGTACGTTGATTGAACTGGCTTTCGTTAATAACGCAGCTATTGGGCTTTTTTGACGGTCTGGCTTTTTTCGTTTACTGCTGCTATGTAAATTCCAGTGAGGATAAATATTCCGCCAATGATTTGATACCACAGAAGATATTCATGGAAAATGAAGAAAGCCAGTATACTGGCGCCGACCGATTCCCCCAGTACCGAGACTGACACTACCGGGGCTTTCATATACTTTAAAGCCCAGTTTAATATGACATGTCCGCCTATACCCGGGCCTAAAGCCTGCAGCAGAAACCATAGCCAATCTATCCGGGGATAACCTCCAAATTTTAGGCCGAATATTTCACATGCCGGCAACAGAACTACCACGGCCGCACCGGCAGCCAGTGCCGTATAGGTCCACACATCAACCCGGGGCCTTACATTTCTGCCGATTAAAAAATAGATCGCCACAAAAAAGCCGCTTAAGAGTGCCAGCATGTCACCCAGGAATTTGCCGGACTGGAGATCACCATGAACGATTAAAACACTCCCTGCCAAAGCGGTTAATATGCCGCCGGTAACCCAGCAATTTACTTTTTCCTTCAAAAATAGGGCTGAGAAAATCAGCACAAATATTACCTGCAGGTTGGTGAATAGAACGGAGCTGGATACACTGGTATAACTTAAAGATGTAATCCAGAACCCCAGATGGAGAGCCAGAAATATCCCTGACCCCATTATATACAACAAGTCCCGGCGGGAAAGTTGCTTGAAACTGTAAAATGCCGGACGCCCACCCACCGAAGCAGCTATTATTGTGGTAAATATTACCCGGTAAAATGATATTATAAGGGCTGGAGCCGTGCATAACCGGACAATAATAGATGAAGTGGACATACACAGAATGGATAATAATAAGGCCAGGTAGATGGAGGTAAGCCTCACGCACCTACCCCCAGATAGGATTGAATTACTCTCTCATCGTTTTTAACCTCATCGGCTGAGCCTTCAAATATTTTACGTCCATAATCCAGTACTGCTATCCTCTCGCAAATATTCATTACCAGATTCATGTCATGTTCCACTAATAGAATGGTCAGCTTCATCTGCTCTCTTATTTGGCGTATAAGGTTCATTAAATCATCTTTTTCCGCCGGAGTCATTCCCGCGGCAGGTTCGTCCAACAGTAATAGGGCCGGGTTTAAGGCCAGTGCCCGGGCTATCTCCAGCCTTCTTTGTTCACCATAGGCCAAGCTTGATGCATATTCCATCTTTTTGTTATCAAGGCCTACCATTTTCAGGAGTTCGCAGGCAGTTTGGGTAATTTCCCGCTCTTCTTTCCGGGCGGCAGGCAAACCAAACATACTGCCGAAGAAACTAGCCCGGGTTACCCCGTGAGCTCCTACCTTCACATTGTCAATAACTGATAGTTTATCGAATAGGCGAATATTCTGAAATGTTCTTCCAATACCCATCTTGGCAATAGCATAAGGAGGTATGTTATTAAGCCGCTGTTCCTTAAACATGAGACTTCCCTCGGTAGGAATATACATACCGGTAATTATATTAAAAAGGGTAGTTTTACCAGCTCCGTTGGGGCCAATAATACCAAATATCTGCTTTTCCTGAACATCCAGGTTTACCGTATCCAAGGCCCTTAAGCCTCCGAATTCCTGGGTTATTTCTTCCAGTGTTAAGATTCCCATGTTCCCACCTCTTTTTTGGCAAAACGTTTCTTAATATCATAAACCCGAATATCTCCTAAGATACCGTTAGGTCTGAATATCATTAATATTACCAGCAAAGCTCCATAGAAAAGCAAGCGGTATTCGGCTACTATTCTTAGCATCTCCGGAGCTATGGTCAGTATAACAGAACCTATAAAAGTTCCCGGAATACTTCCCATACCGCCCAGTACCACCATATTAAGCAGTTCAATTGATTTCATAAAGCCAAAATCCTGAGGATTAATATAACTCATATAATGGGCATAGAGGCCACCGCCCAAGCCGCCCAGGAAAGCGGCCACTGTAAATGCTAATAGTTTCAGTCTGGTGGTATTTATGCCTGATGATTCCGCTGCTATTTCATTTTCCCGTATAGCATAAAATGCTCGTCCTATTCTGGAATTAAAAAGTTTGGTGTTAAGTATAATTATTATCAGCGCCAGGGCCCAGACGGTAACAAAAGTGGTGCTCTGGGGTATCCCTGAAAATCCTACTGCCTTGCCGCCTGGTTCAAAATTAAGGAAGAATACCCTGATGATTTCGGCAAAACCTATGGTAACCATAGCCAGGTAATCCCCCTCTAATCGCAATGTAGGAATACCAATCAGGAACCCGAATAATGCCGCCATAAGACTTCCTCCTAATAAAGCCATCCAGAAGGGTGCAGCAAATTGAACTGACATAATAGCCGCAGTATAAGCTCCAATGCTCATAAAGCCGGCATGTCCCATTGATAACTGACCGGTTACACCGGTTATCAGATTCAAGCCCAGAGCCAATATGAGGTTAATTCCTATAAGAACTAATATCCTTAAGTAATACGGATCGATAAATTGTGTTAAATAAGCATCCAATCTGTTTCACCTACACTTTTTTCGATATTGCCTTGCCCATTATACCCTGCGGCCTTACTATCAGCACCAGAATAAGAACGGCAAAAGCTATAGCATCTTTATATGACGATGACAGATAAGCAACCCCGAAAATCTCCATTATTCCTAAACTAATACCACCTACCATAGCCCCAGGGACTGAACCTATACCCCCCAGTACAGCCGCAGCAAATGCCTTCATACCAGCCATAGTACCCATATAAGGCCATACGGCATAATAATAAAGGCCCACCATGACCCCGCCGGCAGCTGCCAGGGCAGAACCGATAGCAAAGGTAAAAGAAATAACCCGGTTGACGTTTATTCCCATTAAATAAGCGGCATCAATGTCCTCCGAGCAAGCTCGCATAGCTTTGCCTATCCTGGTTTTCATAATCATCAACTGTAGTCCGACCATCAATACCGCCGATGTTATTAGAATTATCACCTGTAAAGAAGACATTTCAACCGAACCCACCTGATAAGTATGCCGGGCAAAAACTTCCGGGAAACGGGTGGTATTGGTACCACGCAAAAGAGCCATCAATGTCGATAGGAATATTGATACCCCAATAGCGCTGATGAGTGCCGAAAGTCGGGAAGATTTTCCCCGCAAAGGCCGGTAGGCAATTCTTTCCACCACTATTCCCAGAACCATGCAAAAGGCCATGGCTCCAAGCATAGCAACAAAAATATTCACATGCCCAACTGTCACCAGGTATAACCCGGCAAAAGCTCCAAACATATAAATTTCTCCGTGGGCAAAGTTTATAAGCTGAATAATACCATATACCATGGTATATCCCAGGGCTATCAGGGCATATGTGCTCCCCAGAGTCAGCCCATTAATTAGTTGTTCCCAGAACATAAGCTTCCTCCTATAATAAAATCTAAAAATAAAGCCAAAAACTACTAAATATCGGCCTTGAGTTTTATCTTTAAAAATGACTATACACAGTTTAACACAGAATTGTGGTTTTCAGGGTTAAACTCTACATAATCCTGACAATGGCCCGACCTTAAAAGGACGGGCCACTGTAACAGTAAATTAATCTTCAGTATTACGTTATTGTACGTTTACAGGTATTTTATCAAGCAGAGCGGGGAACTTATCGCCCTTGACAGTTAACAGGAATACCGGACTCTTAATTGGTTCACGATCAGCTCTGAAGGTAGTTTTTCCGGATACTCCAGGATAGTCTTTCAGTTTGGCCAGCTCGTTTTTGAATACGGAAGGATCAGCACTCTTGGCATCTTCCATTGCTTTAGCCAGAATCATGACCGCATCATAATACTGAGCTGAGAACATATCAGGATCTTCCTTATATTTAGCCCGGTAAGCTTCCAAGAATTTGGCGGTTTCCGGACTGGGTTGGTCTACGGAGAAACCTGCATAGAATATAACCTTTTCCTGAACTGCACTGCCGCCCAGTTTAGCCAGATCCTGGCCATAGAGGCCGTCGCCGCCTATCAGGTGAATATCAACGTTTTGCTTCTGAGCTTCATTCATCATTAAGGCTGCCTCGGTATAATAACCGGTAAATACCAGTACATCTGCCTTGGCTTTCTTGAGTTTGGTAATCTGAGCGGTGAAATCAGTTTCACCATCGTTTATGCTGTCTTCCAGGACGATTTTTCCGCCTTTTTCATCAATAGCCTTCTTGAATACCGGGGTAAGAGCGGTACTGTAACCATTATTCATGGAAGTAATAACAGCAATGTTTTTCCACCCTTTTTGGTTTATCATCCAATCCACTACGGTTGGAGCCGCAAATTTATCTAACAGGGTATTTCTGAATACATAGTCACCATTTTCTACAACACCTTCACCAGTGGCACCGGCTGAGAAAATGACTACTTTATTTTGTTGAGCAATTTTTGCTGCAACTTTTGTTAATCCGGTGCAAGGATCACCCACCATTGCTACTACCTTATCCCTGGTTATGTACTTGGTAGCAATATTAGCTATTTCACTGCTCTCGCCTTTATTGTCTTCATAAATTCCTTCAACTGTTTTACCCAGAATACCACCTTTGGCATTCAGTTCATCAATAGCCATTTTCATTCCCTTTTGACCGGGAATTCCATAATTAGCAACTGAACCTGTGGTAGCTCCCAGGAATCCCAGCTTGATTACATCCTGGTCAGCACTCTTAGTGGCTTTGTTACCGCCGGCACACCCGGCAACCAAAGAAACCATCATTATTACACACAATAATAATGCCAGCCTGGCTCTTCCTCTAAACTTCATATTAATTCCCCTCCTTAATTTGTCCTTAGACTGATACACCCCGACTCCAGTCCAAAAATAGTATACCAGATTATATATTCAGTCTAACAGTCAAAAATCCTTCCCAGGCCATAAAAAAACTGTCAAATATTATGGTAGTGACAGTTTTTAAAAGCCTATATTGTTGTTATTTATCGATAGAAAATACCAGGTTAAACCCTGGTTCATCCTCGTTGCAGGTAATTGCTATGATTCTGGCCTGTTTTTCTTCATATTGCCTTATCACCAGGAAGAAGTCGTCGCTGTTGACAGTGATTTTCTCGATCTTTATAAACCCCTTTCACATTTTATTCAATTAAGGGCTTAAGCAGTATATCCGAGTATTCTCTGGCTTTAAGAAACTGAGTTACTTTATCACTGTTGCGATATTCATTAACCAACCGCTCTAACATCAAGTCAAAACTGGTTCTGGAAACGGAGGGGTTATTACTAACCAGGCCCTGCTCTTCCGCAAACAGCTGGGTGGCAGCAATACCTGCCCAGGTAATAGAATAAATGAGTTGCTGGGTATCTCCGAGAATATCCGTACAGATATAGAAGCGGCAGATAAGTGTACGGACCGGATAAATGGTGCAGATATTATCCTGCAGGAATATACAGGGATTCGGTTTCATCCGTAAAAAACCGGCTTCTAGCTTTTCCTGGTCATAGTATTTGTCCAGTAGCTGCCGGTAATCATAATTAAACCAGGCTGCCATTTTTTTGAATGCTATCAGGTCGGGGATAACATAAGCTGTGTTACAGCAGTTGACCTGACAACCTTTACAAATTGAGCAGCCAGCCGGGGCATATTGTTTGGAAACCGATTCATCATCACACAAAGGCTGCCACGCATCCAGCAAATCCTGCAGTGTGGCTTTGGAATCATTTATTTTTAGTCCTGTAACTAACTTTCCGTCTTCTTCAGTTTTATATACTTCTATTTTGTTCATACCCCAACAACATCCTCCTCACGTTTCCTTATTACGAAAGTAGGCCTTCAAGAATAATGGATCTGGTTTTTGTTGAATCCTCTCTTAATTTTGCTATTTCCAGATACTCTTTTGAAGTAAAACATCTTTCTATATCTTCTTTTGAGGGAAACTGTACTAGTATTATCCTTTCAGGATCCCAACCACCAAAAAGCGGTGTTACTTTTCCTCCTCTAATTAAGTAGCGACCGCCATAACTCTCTACTATTGGCCGGGCTTTCTCAATATACTGAAAGTATGTATTTCTATCATGAATTTCTATTTCAATTAATAAATAAGCTGACATATTTCCCCACTATTCTTTCTTATAACTACTCAAAACTACCGAAGTAGTTTTAAAGTGCATTTTAGCAGCTTTCTCCAGCGCCTGTGGTCCGGCTTGACTAACAATATTCCGGGCTGTGTTAACAACTTTTGTGGATGCCCCCTTGGGAAGCTCCACCCCTAGTTGTTGACTGAGCTTCCAAAGTCGAAACAAGAAACGGTCCCTGGCTAGAATTGATGCTGCCGCAACAGCAGTATACCGCTCAGCTTTGGGCGTCTGTATTAATTGGAGGGTGCGGCCTTTAGCCATTAACTTGGATTGAATATATTTTTCATTTCCAAACTTATCCGCTACTGCTGCCAGGCAGTCATTTTCAGCCAGAAGGTTCTCCATAGCACGCGCATGCCCCCAGGCTAATAGATGGTTCAGATTTTGACCCTCATTCTTTAATTGATTGTAAAATGAGTTATACCGCTCGGGTAATATCTCTATCTCCGCATATTTGCCCTGACATAGTTCCCTAATCTTGGCTGCCAATTCCTGACACTTTTTATCAGTAAGGGTCTTTGAATCCCTCACCCCAAGTGCTGCCAGCCTCTGGCAAGTATATTCATCCAGCCAGACTCCAGCTATAACGAGGGGCCCAAAATAGTCTCCTTTACCTGACTCGTCAGTACCAATGTAGGGAAATGGAATTTCTTGATCAGCATTGGCTATATCAAACCCTTTGGCTGCATCTGGAGAAGAATCCGAGCTGGACAGGTAATCATCAATATTAAGTGCACCATTTGGATAACGTAAGTTATAGCATGATATAATACTTTCCAGTACCTGCTGGTATAACGGCCCGGCATGCCCCTGAACTTGAAGTTTACCTTTATTATATTGTTTAACCGCCAGGTTTTCTTTCCCGTCTTTAAACCTGAAGGAATAATCACAATATTGCTCGGTTCTCGATTCAGTAGGTTTAATTTTTTCAAGGCTTTCCCGAATCTGCTTACGCAGATTTTTATCCTGAATATTGAAAATTTGCTGCACCAATAAATTCCTCCTTTATATAACCCAGGGATGGTCAGATAGTCTTGATCAAATCCTTAACTACCTCGCTGGCTATCAACATCCCGGCCACTGAAGGAACAAATGATATGCTGCCCGGAATTTGGCGGCGAATGGTGCATGTTCTAGTCGTTCCTTTAGGACAAATACAATTTAATCTGCAGCTGCTTTCCTCTGTTTCCAGCGGTTTCAGAGGTTCCTCCTTCGAATAAACAACTTTTAAATCACTAACGCCCCTTTTCCTTAGTTCTTTTCTCATAACTTTGGCCAAGGGACATACTGAGGTATCATAAATATCAACTATTTCAAATTTAGTCGGGTCAAGTTTATTACCCGCTCCCATACAGCTAATTATCGGGATATTTTTCTCTTTAGCGTTTACAATCAAATCTATTTTGGCAGTTACCGTATCAATCGCATCAACAATATAGTCATAGTCTGATTTTACCAAATCGCTGGCATGTTCAGGCATATAAAATGTTTGATGGGTAACCACTTCAGCTCGGGGATTAATGTCTAAAATCCTCTCCTTCATAACTTCAACTTTTGGCTGCCCTACGGTTTTTCTGGTCGCGTGTATTTGCCTGTTTATATTGGTTAAACAAATGCAATCATCATCAATCAACACAAACTTGCCCACGCCGGCCCTGACTAGGCCCTCAACGGCATAAGTTCCTACCCCGCCGATACCAAAAACGGCCACCTTGCTCTGAAATAATTTTTCTAATGCTTCTTTTCCTATTAGTAATTCGGTTCTCGAAAATTCGTTTAGCATTTTTCCTCCCAGGACTTGTATTACGATTCTTAGTAAAAATATAAAGCTTTAAACCGCTTTTTACAACCTGCTGGAAATTAATTATGCATCTTCACAAAATCTACACAAGAGGAAGCTAATATAAAATAAATGCTTATAACCTAAATTAGCTGGGCCCAGCTGTTGTGGTGTAAGCATATTAATAATTACATGTGCCAATGTGCAAGGATATTTGGCGGCCTAATATTAAATAATAATGGTAAACATGGCTAGTTTTTTATATTTTTAAACTATATTAATATTAGGGTGAGCCGGAAGCTCACCCTAATATTAATAGGGTTCTTTAACAGGAGGTTCTATGCTTAAACAAACAAAGTCTATACTGGTTGTAGATGACGAAATAAAAATTGCAGAAGTTGTAAAATCTTATCTAGAAAAAAATGATTATGAAGTTTACACCGCATCAAATGGCGAAACTGCTCTGTCAGTATTTGAAAAGAACCAGCCTTCTTTGATAATATTGGATCTAATGCTGCCTGATATAAGCGGGGAAGAAATTTGCCGCCGCTTACGTAAAAAGTCGCGGGTCCCAATTATCATGCTCACAGCTAAAATTGAAGAAGAGTTTGTTTTAAATGGTCTGGATATAGGTGCAGATGAATATGTAACAAAACCTTTTAGCCCACGGCAGTTAGTAGCTAGAGTTAAAGCTATACTGAGAAGAGCAGAAGAAGACGCCATTCCTCTGGCCAGGATAATGTCTTTTTTTAATGATGATCTGGTAATTGATTTTCAAAGTTATGAGGTTAAAAAGAATGGAAATCTGGTAAGTTTGACACCAAACGAATTTAAGATACTTGGCATTTTGCTAAAATATCCCCAAAAAGTATTTACCCGAGAAGAGTTAATCCGGTATGTAATGGGAGAAGATTTTGATGGTTATAACCGGATTATTGACACCCATATCAAAAATTTACGACAGAAAATAGAGACCGATTCCCGAAATCCCATGTATATACTGACTGTACACGGGATCGGTTATAAATTTGGTGGTGAGCAACCCTGAAAAAATATAAATTAAGGACCAGGTTATCCATCTCCTATGCCATGGTTGTGTTGTTTCTGGTGGCTCTAATCATCCTTCTCAGCAATGCGTTCTTAGAAAAGAACTTTCAAAATTACATTATTAAACAACAAGAAACCAAGAACCAAGATATTGTTAACATGATAAAAAAGCAATATAACGCTTCTGATAATAGCTGGAGAAAACCGGTTGTTGAAAATATAGGCATTAATGCCCTTGAACAGGGAATGATCGTGAAGGTAAGAGATAGGCAAGGGAATACGGTATGGGATGCTACGATTCACAATAGTGGACTTTGCACTCAAATGATCAGACATATGTCGCAAAATATGTTTAGCCGATACCCGCGTTTCCAAGGTGGATATAAAGTAAATAATTATCCGCTGAAACAAGGTTCTTTACTGGTTGGGAACGTAGAAATAGGATACTATGGGCCTTTTTATTATAACGATAATGATCTGGCATTTATCAATACCCTGAATAAAATACTGGGGATGGTGGCGATATTATCCCTGCTCTTGGCATTTATATTAGGAGTAATTGATGCTAAGAGGTTGAGTTTGCCAATTTCCCGAGCCGTTGAAGCAGCTGATGATATTAGTCATGGAAATTATAACAACCGAATTACTAATAAATCCAATATTGTTGAAATAGATGAATTATCATCTACGATTAATGAATTAGCCGAAGGCCTTGATAAGCAAGAAAAGTTGAGAAAACGTTTAACTGCTGATGTGGCTCATGAACTTCGAACCCCTCTGGCAACTTTACAGAGTCATATGGAAGCAATGATCGACGGTATTTGGGAACCTGACAGCTTCAGATTAAAAAGCTGTCATGAAGAGGTCATGAGAATTAATCGAATGGTAGGAGATTTAGAAAACTTGGCTCGATTTGAGAGTGAAGCTTTGGTACTCAATAAAGAAACCTTTGATTTATCTGAATTGACTCAACGTATTATAAAAAATTACGAGGCCGAATTTGCAAATAAAAATATTCTCCTTGAATTTCGAGGAGAAGTGAGCCTAGTCTATGCAGACAGAGACAAGATAAGTCAGGTAATCGTCAATTTGCTTTATAACGCCCTTAAATATACCGGTTCAGGAGGAACTGTGAAAATATTTATTAACCCTGAAGAAAATCAAGCAGTTATAAAAATAAGAGATACGGGTATAGGTATATCATCAGAAAATCT
>JBDKUD010000343.1:0-11305 GCA_039679805.1 Syntrophomonas sp.
CCTGCAAGTATGATATATTGTTTAGGAATCAGAGAAAGGTAGTGTATTTATGGTCATAGCCTTGGCGACGATTGCAGTTAGTATATTCCTTGTCTATTCCATATATTTTGGCAAAATAATTAAGGGCAGTCCCCAGACTTTTGAATTAGAATTACTTAAGGCCCTGGCTGACTGGATGATAAACCGGGGATCTTCCAGTAAAAATCAACTCTGGGTAATGCTGCTTGTAACAGTTGTGTTTGAAGCAGGCTATTTTCTTCTGGTTTTTACCCTGATAAATAATATGGTCATGCAGTTCTTAAGTGGCTTCGTGGCTGGGGCTGAAATCTTTCACCTGGTAGTTGCGGCCATTAATTTTCACCGGTTTTTCCAGGGTAAAATTGTTTTAAAGGACATCTTTAACTGGTATATAGAGAGAATCAGTGCTGTATTGCTTTTCACCCATTCATTGCTGGTACTGGCAGTAATAATATTCTTTTAAAATTCAACACACAACCTTAATAGCGACTGATAGGGAGCATCAGTGGTTCCCGTAGGGTGAGGGACATAGATTTAGTCGGAAGGACACAGAATTCTATTGCGTAAATTATGGAGTGATATTAAGTATTATTAATACTTAATGTCCTGCGGGCATGTGATTAGTGGTTATTATTTAAAATGGCAGTTTTCAATAGCAAAGGATAGTATTAGACTCTTTGACAGAGCGGTAAAAAATTTCATACTAGTTATGGAGGTAATATAATTGTTGAAAGATACTCGTTTGGCTTTGGCCAGTTTATGCATTTACCGGGGTATTTTAGATGATTTGGTTATGAGTCATTTTATTAAATTGCTGGATACCTTAATTGATGAATCTACCTCTAATCTGGCCAGGATTAATTGTTACCACGAATTTGCTTTTACCTTGGCGGGTAGCGGACATTCTTACCAAGAGCATTTGCTTTATCTAATTTCTCATGATAGCAATCCTTTTAGCCGGAAGGCTGAACTTAACGAATATACAGTTTTAAATTCTTCACTCTTGGAAGCAACCAGGAGCGACCTAACATTAATGCAGAAAATATACAAATTTGATTGGCATAAAGTTCCCCAAAAGCTAGCAACATCGGGGGCAGGCTGCCTGGTGGAGCAGGATGGGATTTACTTTGCTGACTCGGAGTTGGAACCCTTAACCCAGGTGTTGGGCGAATATCATAATTGGTCTGCAGAAATAGAAAGACTGGCGGTTCATTACCGAACTTATGGCAGTGGACTAGCTTCCAGATACCGGGCTTTGCGCTGGGATAAACGTCAGGGTGAAATAATAGGGATAAATTCTCCCGATTCAGTTTTGCTAAAAGACCTGGTGGGGTACCAGTCTCAGAAGAATCAGTTATGTAATAACACTGAACAATTTCTGCAGGGATATCCGGCTAATAACGTGTTGCTATATGGAAGCCGTGGAACCGGAAAATCCACCATGGTAAAGGCCCTCCTCAATGAATATTATAATATGGGCTTGCGCATGGTGGAGATTGCCTGTGAAGATCTGGGCAGCTTGCCCGATATTATCAGTACTTTACGGCAACATGCTTTAAAATTTGTTATCTTCATTGATGACCTGTCCTTCGAAGACTACGAGACTCAATACAAGGGGTTAAAGGCGGTAATGGAAGGAAGCCTGGAATCTCGCCCGGCTAACGTACTTTTATATGCCACCTCCAACCGCCGTCATCTGGTAAGAGAATTTCATTCCGAGCGCAGCGGGGTTGATGACGAGATTCATACTAATGATACGATGCAGGAGAAGCTATCCTTGGCTGATCGTTTTGGTTTAACTATAACCTTCCCCTCTCCCACCCAGCAGGCTTATCTGGAAATAGTAGAGGCCATAGCCAGTCAACGACAGCTAAAAATAGATCCTGAGTTATTAAGACGTCAGGCATTACAATGGGAAAGAGCTCATCACGGTCCATCAGGCCGCACCGCCCGGCAATTCGTGGATTCAATAACGGGGCGTAAGGAGTGAGAAGTAAGGCGTAAGGAGTGGAATGTGCTAACCATCACCGAAGGTGACACCCCTCACGCTTCAGCGATTAGTGACTAATCGCTGAGTCCTCTCGCGGAGGTACTATTACTGTGTTGGAGAAGATTAGAGGAATGAAAGTTGTCTGTAGAATACCCAGAACTACATAGTATGCGGTATCAGGTCGGCAGAAAAAATCATGACTTCCTTGCAGACTTTTAACCGGTATATCGAATGATTTCACACCGGCACTGGTCTGGCAGACTCTCAGAGTTAAATTTTCCTCAGTAAATGGATGACTGATTTCAGAAAGCTTTTCCTGCCATTTTTCCTGACTAATGTTCCATTGAGCCACTAATTGCATTTCGTTTAGTTTGGACAATCGAACTTCATTATTCTCTATGGAAATATTAGAATTGTCTGATAAGGTATAACCGAAAGTTCCTAACTCGGGTGCAGTTTCAAAATATGTTATACGGCTATTATCGGGTGTATCTTCATTATGAAGAGTACTTAATACCCAGTATACAAGCAATAATATAACAGCACTTGCGATTATGATAAACATTAATGGAGTCATGGCGGGTAACCTCCTAATATGCAAATTACGTATTTTTTATAGTATTTCCAGAACTGTCTGATATATAAGCAGCCATCAAGTGTATAATTGATTAGAGGGGGGTTAAGATTTGAATGTTAAAAAACCACGCTGGGGGTTAATGGAAATTGTAATAGTATATCTGGGTATAATTGGTGCCGGTATACTTTTTGGTATGTTTGGGAATGCCCTTTTAGATTATATGGTTATAACAATAAATATACCGGACAATGAACTCAGCTATTTTGTATTATCCTTTGTTGTGCAATTTATTGTTACAGTGGCTCTGGTACTGCTTCTAGCCAAAGGTCAATATAGTAACCTGGGAATACGGAATGCATCAGGTAGGAATTATGTTAAATATGGCGTTATGGGCGGAATCGTTTTATTGATTATAATCACTCTGTCCGGTTATGTGGTTCAACATTTTAGGCCTGACTTGCAGCCCCAGGTTTATGAAGAAATGTTGCGTTCGGTCAAAGAATTGTCCGGTTTTATGATGGTTTTTCTGATTGGAGTAGTTCTTGCACCTATTTCCGAGGAATTATTTTATCGTGGTATGATATATCCGGTTTTTAGAAATTACCTGGGGCCATTCGGAGGAGCAATTGCAGCTGGTGCAATCTTTGGATTATCCCATTGGGATTTATGGAGGACTATACCCCTTGCTATTGGCGGGGCGATATTATGCTATATATATGAAAAAACGGGCAGCATTTTTGTGTCAGCTCTGGCTCATGGTATCTGGAACGGAATTATGTCTTTGATTATTTATCTGAGTATCATTAAACTTATATGATATAAAAAATATTTAGCTGGTTCTTGACAAAATGAATCTAAAATTATAAAACAGAATACTAGAGAGAGGTGAGAATTATGCCTGTATATGATTATAAATGTGACAACTGCGGGCACTTTGAAAAAAAACAGAGGATAACTGAGCAAGCTTTAAACCAGTGTCCTACCTGTGGAGGGCCAGTGGAAAGACTTATTAGTAAAAACATTGGAGTAGTATTTAAGGGCTCCGGTTTTTACACTACAGATAACGCCAGGACAAAGACCCGGGCCCGTAGTATTAATAAAGAGAGACAAAAAGACAACCAGGCTTTACTTGATGGTGATGTCAGCTCTTATGTTAGTCAGGCCGAAAGTACCACAAAAAAAATACAAGAAGCATAGAAAATCCCCGCTAAGGGGATTTTTACTTAAGAAATATAATATTTTCAAATATTCCTTATTATGGACAGGGGCTTGCCTTTTTTATAAAGTATTACTATATAGAAACTGGGGAAGTGGCGTTTTTGATAGAAGCTATTACTTTTGATTTTTGGAACACCCTTTTTAAAATTCCTGATGATACCGTAATATCAAAACAAAGAATTAGTAATTTTTATAAGGTTCTACTAATAGGTGGCTATGAAGTCAAAGTCGAAGATGTGGCAACGGCTTTCAGGGAATGCTGGGAACATGCGAATTTTTGCCAACGTGCATATGGGCGGGAAATAACCCCGCGTGGTCATGTTGATTTTATCTTGAAACGCTTGAACTTAAATTTGGCAGGGAATATTTGGGACCGTGTTTATCACACTTATACCACTACATTATTAGAAATTCCACCAGTTCTTAATGATGATGTAAAAGAAACCTTACCTGTTTTGGCGGAAAGGTATAAACTGGCAGTTATTTGCAACACCGGTGTTACACCGGGTCTTATCCTCAGAGAATTTATAAAAAATAACCAGCTGCAGAATTACTTTAAGATGATGGTTTTTTCAGATGAAGTTGGATGGGCCAAACCAAATGTAAATATATTTCGTTATACCCTAGAGGGAATCAAGGTTGAAAATTCCAAGGCAGCACATATTGGTGATGATCCCATCACTGATATTATCGGTGCCAAGAAAGCAGGAATGAAAGCTGTATGGCTAGCTCCGAACGCGAATTGGGCCGTACCAGAGTGTGATTACCATGTCCGAAGTGTTAAAAAGCTGATTGATTTATTTTAATCCGGGAAGGTAAGAAGGAGTTTGTTAATGGAAGTATGCAATATTCTGGAAAAAATAGTATGGGATAATATTGATGTGGTATTAAAGCGGAACCCAGAGGTTTGCTGCTGTGATAAATGTCGTGCAGATATAGCGGCCTATGCTTTAAATAAATTATCGCCTCGTTACGTGGCTACTGACAAGGGTGCAGTTATGGCCCGTGCCTTGTCATTGGAGGCCGGATTTCAAATCGAACTACTGGTTGTTTTGACAGAAGCTGTGAAACTGGTTAATGCTAATCCCCGGCATCAATAGGGGTTATTAAAGTATTAGCTGTGGCAAGTTTACACCTGATCCTAATAATGACCAACCGATTTCCGATGACTGATTTATATGGGGTGAGCTAGAAGCTCACCCCATAATGCATATTCTAGTTTAATATTAAACTACTTCATAACCAGCGTTTTCTATAGTATCTTTTATATCTTTTAACTGAACCTTGTCTTTGTCATATACAACCGTTACCTTTTTGCCAGCCAGATCCACATCCACCTTGCTAACCCCGCTTAAGGAACTCACTGAGGTTTTTACGGAATGGACACAATGATTGCATGACATACCTTCTACATTTAATACTTGAGTCTCACTGCTCATAACAGCACCTCCTTTTTGTGGTTTTTCACATACTACCTTTGGATCTTTATAAACCCATTTCTGGTTTGCCCACTGTTTAGAATTATTAAACTTAATATCATGTTTACCAGGATTGTAGCGTTTTAAGCTTAAAGAATTGGTGACAACGGAAACTGAGCTAAATGCCATAGCCCCTCCTGCTATTATCGGACTTAAGTAACCTAGAGCCGCAAATGGAATACCGATTATATTATAGAAAAAGGCCCAAAAGAGGTTCTGCTTAATCTTATTTATGGTTTTACGGGAAAGCCTGATGGCAGTAGCAATGGTCCTTAGATCGCCTCGCATTAAAGTGATATCTGCTGCTTCCATGGCAATATCGGTTCCTGTTCCTATCGCCATACCTATATCTGCTGTTGCGAGTGCAGGAGCATCGTTAATACCATCCCCAACCATGGCTGCAATCTTGCCCTGGGACTTAAGTTTTTCCACCTCTTCGGCCTTATTTTCGGGAAGAACTTCTGCCAGAACATTGGTTATGCCTACCTGTTTGGCAATAGCATTGGCAGTTCTCTGGTTATCCCCGGTTATCATATAAACCTCAATGCCCATCCGCTGCAAGTCTTCTATTGCTTCCCGGGTATTTTCTTTTAAAGTATCGGCAACGGCTAAAACCGCTTCCAGTTTATTATCAACTGCCATAAGCATAGCCGTCTTGCCTTCGTCCTCCAGCCTGATAATAGTTGATTCTATGCTGCCGGTGTCAATTGCTTTTTCGTTCATCAACTTGCGGGTACCTATATAGATTTCTTTTGTATCAACTACAGCCATTACACCCCGGCCAGGAATAGCCTCAAATTTATCCGGATCCTTTAAGGCATCTAATTCTTTTTTACCTTTTTCATATATGGCAACTCCCAGAGGATGCTCGGAACTTTTTTCCGCTATAGCTGCCAGTTTAAGAATTTCATTTTTATCTGAACCGCTTAATGGTAAAATATCGGTTACCTCAGGTTCTCCTCTCGTAATGGTACCGGTCTTATCAAGTACGACCGCGTTTAACTTATAGGCCATCTCAAGGTGCTCACCGCCTTTGATGAGAATGCCGTTCTCAGCACCCTTTCCGGTTCCGACCATAATGGCTGTCGGGGTAGCTAATCCCAGCGCACATGGGCAGGCTATGACCAGGACTGCTACTGCACTGATCAATGCCTTGTTTATACCTGCCCCGCTTAAGAACCAGGCCAGGAATGTTATCAAAGCAATAACCAATACTACCGGCACAAATACTCCTGAAACCTGATCAGCGATTTTTTGAATAGGTGCCTTGGAGCCCTGTGCTTCTTCTACCATTCTAATAATTTGTGAAAGTGCAGTATCCTTGCCTACTTTGGTAACCTCGAATTTAAAGGTGCCAAACTTATTTATAGTAGCACCAAAGACCGGGTCACCAGACTTTTTATCAACCGGAAGGCTTTCTCCCGTAAGCATGGATTCATCCAGGGAGGAATTTCCTTCCGTGATTTTGCCGTCTACCGGCACTTTTTCCCCGGGTCTAACAATAACAATATCTCCCAGTTCAACTTCTTCGATAGGAATGTCTTCCTCTGCTCCATTCCTAATTACGCGGGCGGTTTTAGCCTGCAAACTCATAAGTTTCTTAATTGCTTCCGAGGTTCTCCCTTTGGCGACTGCTTCCAGATATTTACCTAACAAAATCAGAGTTATGATAATAGCGGCGGCTTCAAAATAGAGATCCTTCATCATACCGGCCGGAACCCGCTCAAAGAATACGTTATATAAACTAAAGAAATACGCTGCCGAAGTTCCCATGGCAATCAAAACATCCATATTGGCACTCCCGGATCTTAAAGCAAAATAAGCATGTTTATAAAACCGGGAACCTATTCCGAATTGAATCGGGGTGGCAATAGCCAGCTGGAAGTAGGCATTGTGAAGCAGGGAAAGCCAAGGCGTTTCAATACGCAAAACACTTAAGAACATAGCCAGCAACAAGGGTGAACTTAGTATGGCGGAAATAATCAGTGTAGTTCTAAGCTGCCAAATCTCTTTTTGCCTTTGTTCCTGTTCCCGGTCCCGGCTGATATCCTCTGCTTTTTCAGCTTCGTAACCTAATGCCCGGATAGTTTTAATCATATCCGATACCTTAACCAGGGAAGTATCATATTGAATACTCGCTCGTTCCGTGGTTAAATTAACCGCTGCTTTGTTAATTCCATCTATTTTATTAAGACTTTTCTCAATCTTGGCTGAGCAAGCAGCACAAGACATACCGGTAATCTTTAACTCTGCCTGGGTTTCCTCCGCCGGTGTTTCTTTAATAACCCCATAACCTAATTTTTCTATAACTTCTTCCAATTTATCCGGATTTACAACCTTGTCATCGAAGTCAACGGTAGCTTTTTCCACCGCCAAATTTACATTGGCATTGTTAACCCCTTCAAGTTTGTTTAATCCTTTTTCTATCCTGGCAGCACACGCCGCACAGCTCATACCTGAGATTTTTATTGACTCCTTGCGTAACATATTAATTTCCTCCTAATTATGGCTGGTACCCCTGTTGGCAGCATGGCATGCCCGCTCCGGCAGCTGAACCTGTGCTATTGGAATATTTGTTAATATCATTCTTTGAGACTTTATTTATATCTGCAACTACCTGAATGTTACTGCTAATCATTCCCATCCAGCAGGTGTAGGGAATACTTCCTGACTGATCAGGGGTAAATTCTATTATATTGTCCCCGCTGACAAGTTGTTTTTCCACATTATATTTGGGAATAACCATGGTTTCATTGCATCCATTTATATCCTGACTATTCGCTTTTATGGTCCATTTCACCGGAATACCCTTTTGCACAATTATGGGCGAATACCTTCCTCCATCCAGGGTAGTGCTGACAACCTGAACATTACCCTCAATTTTAGCTACATTACCGGAACCGACAGATGCAGCTGCCGATGGGTTGGCATAGGCAACTCCGGATAAGCTTAAACCTCTGCTTACCATGATTATCCCTAATACCATTACCAGTACAGCGCTGGCCTTCATCATCCGATGAGTAAACTTACTGCTCAGGAAAAAGCTAATCGCTCCAAAACCAAACATTAAAGGCACCGTTCCCAGACTGAACATGAACATTGATAAGGCTCCGGCCAAGAAGCTGCCTGTACCTAAAGCATATATCTGCATTGCCTGTAAAGGGCCGCAGGGCATTAAGCCATTTAATAGGCCAATATAAAACGGGCCATGCTTACCATTATTATTTAATATTCGGCTGCCAAATATCCGGGGCATTCTAGGGTTAAATCTGCGCAGCCAAGGAAACATATTTAACATATTTAATCCCATAATTACCATTAGTACACCGGAGATAATAGCTACAGTTCCTTTGGCTGTACCGGAGAAACTTACCGCCGACCCTAAAGCACCTACAATACCGCCAATTAATGTATATGATACTACTCTGCCGGCATTATACATAAGACTAGGCTTAAACTTTGATAACCTGGTTAAGTTATCCGGATCAATTTTATAGGATACACATTGGGAAAGGTTTATCCCTCCGCACATGGCCATACAATGAAGCGAAGTTATCAAACCTATTATAAACAATATCCCATAACCAGCGTTCTTATCGATTTGGGGTATGAAGTTAAAGCCTACAGTGTTATTAACGATAACATAGAATGCAAAAATGATTATCCCTATTCCCAATAGCTGATTTAATGAAAATTTATCGTCTTTTGCTTTAGCTGACTGGTTCCCCTGTTTATTTATAACCTGATAACCCACATTTTCAATAGCAGCAATTATTTCATTAATTTTTATAACATTTTCATTATAAGTAACATTTACATTTGAATAACTAAATTCTGCTCTTACATTAATAATTCCCGGCATTTTTTTCAGCGTATTTTCGATTCGCATTTCACAGCTGCTGCACGTCATATTCTTAATCTCAAGTGTTTTACGTACAATTTTTTCCAAGATTTAAATCACTCCCGATCAAAAATTTCCTATGATTTTAATTGTATTTATTTTTGTGGAGATTTTATGAAGATATGAAATTTTGTATCTTCATAAGATCTCCACAATTTTTTTGTAATCTTGTAACAAATGTATAGATGGAAGGAGTTAGTTAATGAAGAAAAACAATGGCTATCGGAAAGTAACTTTTTATGGGATTGTAGCTTTAGTACTTATAATAATCGGATATTACTCTATAAACCCAAAGCAAGCAGCGGAATCACAATCAGATGTAAAAGCTCCACAAACACAAATTGATACTAAAGACCAAAAAGGCGTGGATAATGCCAGCCAGTCAGAAAATAGATGAGGCCGTTATAGAATAGAGCGTAAAATACCAATAACGAAAAAACGGAATACTATCATTGATTAGAAGGGGTGGGAGCCCACTCGGATGAGAACAAATTAACTCCCGCGTAAACAAAAACTATTACCAAACCAGAAATTAATGATGACTCTGGATTAACCATGCACAGCCCTAAATTAAAGCATAATCACGCGTTAAAGGCAGGTTGTTATTCAGCTCCTTGGAAAATAGCAGCTGGTGAATTGAGAGCCCGCTATAACGAAATGAAGCTGCACAGGAATGCAGGTACATTCGCCATATCCTAATGAACCTTTCGTCATATTTTTGTCTTACCAAATCAATTTTCTTTTCAAAGTTATCTGCCCAACGATCCAGGGTCATAGCGTAATGCATACGCAGGCATTCAACATCTAACAGGTTGAAATCATATTCTGGCAATAACCAGATAGTCTCTCGTAATGAGGGTATATAACCACCCGGAAATATATACTTTTCAATCCACGGGTTAACAGGTCCTTCGGTTTTATGGGTGATTGTATGCAGAAGTGACAAGCCTCCGGGTTTTAGCATATCTCTGATAGCAGCCATATAGAGCGGCATACCTGCCTGGCTTACATGTTCAAACATGCCTACGCTGACTATCTTATCAAATTTTTTGTCTGTACCGGCCAGCTTCCGGTAGTCCATTAATAAAACATCCACCAGATGGCTGAGTTGAAGTTCTTCAATTCGTTCTTTAGTCTTACAGTACTGTTCTTCGCTTAAAGTAATACCGGTGGACTTAACTCCATATTTTTGAGCAGCCCTAATAATTAGCCAACCCCAACCACTGCCAATATCCAGCAAAGTTTCCCCCGGTTGGAGTTGTAATTTTTTTAGGGTGTGGTCGATTTTTTGCATTTGTGCTTGTTCCAGCGAATCCTGTGGTGTTTGGAAATAAGCACAGGAATAGCTCATGGTGGGATCCAACCACAGCGCGAAGAAATCGTTACCCAGGTCATAATGATGTTCGATATTTTTTTTCTGCTTCTGGATAGAAGGTTTGCGCAAACTGGAGGTAACCTTTTGTACCGCCTTACCGATTGCATACTTATTGATTAGATTTTTGTTTAAGTGTATCAGTCTTATAACTTGATCTATGTTTCCTTCTAATTCAATTAAACCATCGACAAAAGCCTCGCAAAAAACCAGGTCCGGGTTTTTAACCAGCCTCCCTATAATAGATCTGTCACAGATAATTAGTTTAAAAAAAGGGTCTCCTTCACCATATTTTTCTTCGGTCCCATCCCAGTACACTATATTGAAAGAGCCTGATTCTATATAATTGCACAAATTACGGATCATTTTCTTTTCTATTTCACCAGTCTGTTCATGGTTATACTTATTAATCCCGCTAAATTCGATTTGCTCTACAACTTTATGGCTTTCGTTTGAAATAGACATTGGGATTCACCTCTTAATAAAATTAAGTTTTTTTTAGTCTACCCATTATTTCCTGATTTATCTGATAACAAGAAGAAAACCCGCTCGCAAAAGTTGGTAAGAATATAGAATAATTTATTTTTTTTTGAAAAAAATAAATAGGTCAGTTGTTTATTATAGATATTAAAGGAGGATGACCATGACAATAACACAAACATCAGTTACCAAATACCAGGCTTGTATTGATGCCTGTGCCAAATGCTTACAGGTCTGCAACGAATGCTTTAATTCCTGCTTACAGGAACCT
>JBDKUD010000166.1:0-33106 GCA_039679805.1 Syntrophomonas sp.
AAAATGAATTATACAGGATATGCTTGTTATTACAAAAACATCAATAGGAGTGGTAATTCGTGAAAGCAACCGATCTTACACATCTAATTTCTCCAGACATGCCGGTCTTTCCCGGAACTGAACCACCTGTATTTGAGAAGGCTAATACTCTGGAAAAACATGGTTTTATTGAAACGAAAATTACAATGTATTCCCATACCGGGACACATATTGACGCACCCGCACATTTATTGAAAGACGGGCGTACATTGGATACCTTTGCAATAGAAAACTTCATAGGTAATGCGATGATTTTGGATTTTTCCAATCGTAACTTAAAACAAATCGAAGTGAATGATCTAAAAACATTTGAGCCGATGCTTACAAATGATATAGAATTCATTATTCTTAAAACGGGTTGGAGCCAGTATTGGGCGACGCCTAAATATTATGACGGGTTCCCGTATTTGACTAATGAATCAGCGGCCTGGCTTACTAATTTTCAACTAAAAGGGATTGGTATTGATGCAATCTCAATTGATGAGATGCATTCTACGTCATTTCCTGTACATAAGATATTTATGAAATATAACATACTTATCGTTGAGAACCTAACTAATCTGGATTTAGTTGATTCCAAACGATTTCTATTCGCTGTTATGCCATTAAAAACAAAATTAGCTGATGGGTCACCGGCGAGGGCCGTTGCCATCAGCTTATAATGTTGTTAAATATTGATTAAGCTGATGGCAATAGTAACCTTAAACCCTTTATAGAAATAGGTGATATTAATTATGGAATGCCCACACAATGTTAATCCTATCTAATCAATAATGATACTATCGGGCTTTATTAAGCGAAAGCAACCTTTTTCAAGAAGGCCTGCGTTCGTGGATGTTCAGGGGCAGAGAAAAGTGCCTTTGGATTTTTATCTTCCACGATTTTACCACCATCCATTACTACTACTCGATCGGCAACATCGCGAGCAAAACTCATTTCGTGGGTTACTACCAGCATAGTCATACCTTCAGCCGCTAGATACTTCATAACCATTAGTACTTCACCTACCAGCTCAGGATCCAGTGCTGAGGTGGGTTCATCAAAGAGCATAGCCTTAGGCTGCATGGCCAGTGATCTGGCAATAGCAACCCGCTGCTGTTGACCACCGGACAATTCATTAGGATAGGCGCCCTTTCTATCCGCCAGGCCTACCTTATCAAGAAGACTATCACAGGCCTTTCTAGCTTCGACCACATTCATTTTCTTAGCATAAACCGGGCCCAGACAAATGTTTTGTTCCACGGTAAGATGCGGAAAGAGATTAAACTGTTGAAAAACCATTCCTGTTTCTTTACGAATTTCCCTTAAATTTTTGGAGTTTAGGGGAGTGCCATCAACAACAATTTGCCCGCTGTCTGCCTTCTCCAGGCCATTAATACACCTTAATAAAGTGCTTTTGCCAGCACCGCTGGAGCCAATCAATACAACTACTTCACCTTTTGCAACTGTTAGATCAACATCGTTTAGAACGATATTGGAGCCAAAATTTTTATTGAGTTTGCTTATTTTAATCATGCTACCAACCTTCTTTCAGCACGTCCCACAATTTGTGACAAAGGAAAACAAATTATAAAATAAATCAATCCAATGGCAATATATATTTCAAAAGGACGGGAGGTAATATTTATAATGCCTTGCCCTTGTTTCACCAATTCTTGATATCCGATAATGGAGGCCAGCGAGGTATCTTTGATTATTATAATGAAGAAGCCTACTAAAGACGGATAAATAATTTTGAGCATCTGGGGTAAGATTACTTTACTAATCATTTGAAAATAATTTAGACCTAGGGCATTAGCAGCATCGAACTGTCCTCTGGGAATGGCCTGAAATCCGCTGCGAAATATTTCCGCTACATAAGCACCGGTGTAAAGTGTAAAAACAATAATAGTAATCATAAATTGAGAAAGATTTTGTAAATTAGCCGACAATACCGGATTGCTATAAATCAAGGCTTGCCCCAAATAAGGTAGCCCAAAATAAAACATAAATAATAGCATGATAAGAGGATTACCCCTGAATATTTCAGTAAAGAATTTTGCTGGCCACGATAACCATCTGAAGCTACTGACTCTAGCCAGGCAGGTAAGACCGCCTAATACGGTACCCAGGATAATGGACAGCACCGATAGCTGAATCGTTACCAGGAATCCTTGCCATAGTAAGATTCTGTAATCATAAATAATTGATATATCCATTCTTTCACCTCCTAAACCCTTAAGGGGAAGAACTTCTGGTTAATATATGCCATAATTCTGGATATAAACATAGTCATTATAAAATACATACAAGTAATGGTAATGAATATCTCCATGGTACGGCACGTATCTGCGTTAAGAATAAGAGCCACATCAGTTAACTCCCGTACATCTATTATTGATAGTAATGCTGTACAAAAGACAATCATTAGCACCTGGTTGCCCAGGGCAGGGAATATGTTTCGAATCGCCTGCGGAAAAATGATAAGTTTAAAAATTTTCAGAGCATCCAAACCAATTGATTCGGCAGCTTAATGTTGTCCTTTAGGAATAGATTGGAGGCCACCGCGTACTACCTCGGCGATAAAGGCACTATTGTTTATAACCAGGGCGAGAATGCCTGCTACAATTGGTTTTAAAGATATACCAAACTCCGGCAGGCCAAAATAAATCAGATATATTTGAACCAGAGCAGGGGTATTCCTGATCGTTTCAATATATATCGTAGCCAGATAATAGAATAATTTTGACAGTAAATTCCTAGGGGACTCATAACGGGCTACACCGAGTATAATTCCTAAAAAGAATGCAACGATAAAGGTAACTAAAGTAACCAACAGGGTAATTAGAGCACCACTTAAAAGTTCATTCATATGGGTTAACGGAAATAACCAATCAAAAAACATATCCATACCTTCGTTCATAGCTTATTAAATGATGGCTGGCAATTTTAGATACCAGCCATCACCTGATTTTATATTAATTTAGGTATTAATTAAAAACCGGGATTCAGTTCATAAGGAAGTTTGGCACCAAACCATTTCTTGTAAAGTTCTTGGTTTTTGCCAGTTCTATTCATCTCGAATACGAACAGATTCACGTAATTCAGCCATTCCTGATCATTTTTGCGTACTCCGAAGGCATTAAATTCAGGTGGTACCAAGCTATCTCCAACTGCTTCCAGTTCGGGATTTTGCTTGGCGGAATAGATTACCAAATTGCTATCCTCAGCGTAAGCATCAGCCTGACCATTTTTAACTGCCATTACACAATCAGCTGCTGTATCTAATAAACTAATGGTTGCATCAGGAACATATTGTCTAACGGCAATACTGCCGGTGCCTCCCTTAACTACTGCTACAGTCTTACCTTTGAGATCGGTAATGCCTTTGATGCCACTTCCTTTCTTTACCAGCAGAGTTTCTCCAGCAACTACGTACGGGTCGGTAAAATCAATTTTTTGTGCTCTTTCCAAGGTTCGTGTAAAGTCAGCCATGACTATGTCGGCTTTGCCGGTTTCCAGGTAGGGGATACGGTTGGCGGAAGTAACATCAATAATAGTAAGCTTGGCTCCTAAACTTTTAGCCAATTCATTGGCCAGATCCACATCATATCCCGCTGGTTTTCCGCTGGCATCTTTTGATCCAAAGGGTGGAAATGTTAGGGCACAAGCTACGGTTAATTGTTTGGTTTTTAGGACCTTTTCCAGTGTCGATTGCTGTGCAGTAGGAGCAGAACTATTGTTAGCCTTGGTACTGGTACCACAACCCCCGACAAATACTGCGAAAATAAGTAATAAAGCAATTCCTAGTACAAATCTTTTTTTCATTATTTTATCCTCCCTAGTGCAATTTATGGTTGCTTTTGTGAAGCTTTTGGTGCTGAGACAAGGAGTTGATGTAGACTATAACTTAAACATCTTACATATAACCACCGCCTGTAAAAGTTAGTCCCGAAGTATATGGATAAGAAAAAAACTTAGATAATTTGATTTATACTCCGGGCAATTGAAGAAAAGAGAGTTCCCAATGTTAAATAACTATGGATATAAAAAAACCTTCCGACATTGTTGTTAAATATAAATAGCGTCTTTGCTATAATTAATGCTGCAATTCAATGCCGAAAGGTATTTAAATATTTAAGTAAAAAAAATGGCGCTGCTGGATAGCTTTAATTACTATCCTGCAGCGCCATTGCTTTAACAATATCCCAAAAACAAAAAACCCTTCCCCAAAAATAAAGGAAAGAGCATCTTTGCTTGTCAGAACATTATTTAACTTTAATTTACCTGCTTTATTATAGATATGACTCTAGCCACTGTCAATTATAATATTCAAGTATACATTATATTTGTTAACGGTACATGTATGTTTTCTGAATTTCCGCAGAACATATGTTTCTTCTGTTGCTTTTAATAGTTAATAGAACTGGATAAAATCCGGTATAGCCAGGGAAGGATATTTCTGTATCGGTATATTTGTGATATAGTAACAAGAAGTTTGTTTCTATAGAAAGGACAATTAAAGTGGCAACAACATTTGAAGAAATTAAGTCACAGGTAGAAAAAAGACGTACTTTTGCAATTATTTCCCATCCTGATGCAGGTAAAACTACTCTTACCGAAAAACTACTACTTTTTGGTGGGGCCATTCGTATGGCCGGTGAAGTTAAAGGCCGTAAGGCCAAAAAATATGCAACATCAGACTGGATGCAAATTGAAAAAGAACGGGGGATATCCGTTACCTCCAGTGCCATGCAATTTGACTACCAGGGTCATCACATCAACATTCTGGACACCCCGGGACATCAAGACTTTAGTGAAGATACCTATAGGACTTTGACAGCTGCTGATAGTGCAGTAATGCTGCTAGATTCGGCCAAAGGGGTTGAGGCCCAGACAATAAAATTGTTTAAAGTTTGCAGCCAGCGTAGCATTCCGATTTTTACATTTATTAATAAAATGGATCGATATGGCAAGGAACCTTTGGATTTACTCGAAGAGCTTGAGCAGGTTTTGGGTATTCGTTCCTGCCCTATGAATTGGCCCATAGGTATGGGTGATGAATTTTGCGGTATTTACGATCGGCAAAACAATCGTATCGAGTTGTTTACCCCGGATGGGCAACAGGGCTTTTTTTATCCAGACGAACGTGGGGTTGAAGACCCATCCGTTAGAGAGGTGATGAGTGATTCCCTGTACAATAAACTCTGTGAAGATATAGCCCTTTTGGATATAGCGGGGGATCCATTTAACGAGGAAAAAATTAACCATGGAAAACTCACTCCGGTCTATTTTGGAAGTGCAATTAGCAATTTCGGAGTACAAACCTTTCTAGACCAATTTTTAATGATCGCACCTGCTCCTCATGCCCATATAAGCAACATCGGACCAGTTGATACAGCCAGGACAGCTTTTTCTGGATTTATATTTAAAATTCAGGCTAATATGAACCCGGCGCACCGTGACCGGATTGCTTTTTTACGGGTGTGCTCGGGTAAATTTGAGAGAGGTATGGCAGTTAACCATGTAAGAAGCGGAAGAAGACTAAAACTTACTCAACCTCAGCAGTTTCTGGCTCAAGATCGAGATATTGTGGAAGAAGCTTATCCTGGTGATATTATTGGCCTACACGATCCCGGTACTTTTCGTATCGGTGATACCCTGTGTGCTGAAGGCAGCTTTGAATTTGAACGTCTTCCGCAATTTCCACCCGAACATTTTGCTCGGGTTATGAACATGAATACAGGAAAATACAAGCAGTTTCAGAAGGGTGTAAATGAATTAGTAGAAGAGGGGACCGTCCAAATTTTTCGAACCACAGACCGGACAGAAGACTTAATACTAGGTGTAGTTGGTGAATTGCAGTTTGAAGTGTTTACTTATCGCCTCAAAGCAGAATACGGAGCAGATATAAGATTGCAACACCTTTCTTATCAGCTAGCCCGATGGGTAGAAAGTGATACCAGTATTGATATTAGAAAGCTTAGCAATCTTAGCAGCATGTGTGTAACCGACCGGGATGAACGAGTCGTTGTCCTGTGCCAGAATGAATTTGCTCTGGGATGGTTGGAAGAACATAATTCTGATCTTAGGTTCCAAACTAACCCCTGAAAGTATTAGGTCTGTCCAATGAGAGTATGTAAGCAGTGAATCAATCACATCGATAAGTAGGATAATATGGAATGTAAATCTATAAAAACATTGTTCATATTAATAATAGTATGTTAAAGAATCATAATTTATTAATTTTAAAACTCACGTCCCCTTATTGCTTAAGAGATGTATTTCATGTACATCTCTAATTTTATTATTTGTGCAGGTCGACTAGACAAATAGTCATTCATAGCTTAGGACAATGTTAACATTTGCTTAGACCTTATTTCCCCTTTAAACAAAAAGTACAATCTTTAGTCCTAAATTAGCTGATTTAATAGATAATTTACATTTGCAACTTATACAAGTTGGATTATAATTACAATGGAACATAATTTTACAGAAATATGAAATTTTGTTCTGCAAATAGTATATATACCACCTAATACACAATAACTAATGTAAGCCTGCCTAAGGAGGTACCAAGTGAATAACCAGGACAAAACAAAGGAGCAACTCATAAATGAACTGGCGGAAATGCAGCAAAGAGTTGACAGGCTTAATTTGGTTGGAGAAATGGCAGCTAGTATTGGCCATGAAATTAGGAACCCAATGACATCTGTTCGTGGCTTTTTACAGATGTTTGAGGACAAATATATTGAAGATAAGGAATATCTGAATTTAATGATCGAAGAGCTGGATAGAGCTAATATCATAATCGGCGAATTCTTGTCACTGGCCAGGAACAGGATAGTGGAACTTAAGCCAACAAATCTGAATACGATAATTATAATAATATTGCCGCTGCTTCAGGCTAACGCAATGGTTCAAGAGAAAAGCATCACAATAGAAACCGAAGATATACCTGATATCCTTTTGGACGGGAAAGAGATTCGCCAGTTAATACATAATCTTGTTCGTAACGGATTGGAATCAATGTCTGCAGGCGGAGAAGTTACCATAAGAACGTTTATGGAAAACGGAGATGTGGTGTTAGCGATTCAAGATCAGGGTCACGGGATAAACTCTGAAATACTGGAAAAATTAGGTACTCCTTTCTTTACTACTAAGGAGCAGGGAACAGGTTTGGGCCTGGCAGTTTGTTATGGAATAGCTGCACGGTACAATGCTAAAATTGATATAGAGAGTAACTTAACTGGCACTACTTTTTACGTTCGGTTCAAAAGTAAAACCTGAACCAATGAAGCTGGTTCATAATCCCTACTCCGACAGATTGAATATCTATGACAAGCCGTGGAGATTATTTCACGGCTAAAGTCGTTTCTGGGATGGAAGTATTATGCTTGGATGTTTAAGGAACGGGCAGACATATGGTGTAATATGGATATATTACAATTATATTTGCTGATTATGAAATATTTAAACAAAAAGAGTATTGCTGGAAGGAAAAGTATGTTGGTAAGTTGAATATAAAACTTTAGATTGTTTAACCCCGGTTGAGTACAAATAGCAGATAATTCTACCAAAAGTGTTGTTTTCATGCTAACAAATAATGGGAAGTATATATTTCTATAGGGGGACGTGACATGGTTATAACCGAAGACAAGTTGGTAATTTTTGAAACCATCTATTGTTCTTCAAGAAGTATTATTTATAAAGCATTTAATGTGAAAACAAATGAAAGGGTTATCATAAAAACTCTAAATAGAGAGCTATATGATTCGGAAAGCCTATCAAAGCTAAAAAATGAATATAAATTGTTGAAATCACTTCAGGGCGAATATGTGGTGGAAGCTTATGAATTCTTAAATGTAGAAAATCGTTTTTCAATGGTAATAGAAGACTTTGGAGGCATCTCCCTTGACCAATACATAAGCACAAATAAAGTAAGAATAAGAGAATTCCTATTCATTGCATTAGAAATAACCAGGTGCCTGGATCATATTCACAAGAATCACGTCATTCATAAGGATATCAACCCTTCCAATATCGTTTACAATCCAGATACAAAAGTAATAAAATTGATTGATTTTGGGATTGCTTCGGAATTTTCTTATGAAACCATGCATGCTTTCAATCCCAATAAGTTAGAAGGAAGATTAGCATATATTTCACCAGAGCAAACAGGAAGAATGAATCGCCCGGTAGATTACCGAACCGACTTCTATTCTCTGGGGGTCACCTTATATGAACTAGCTTGCCGAATACTACCTTTGGTATCTGAGATTCCTGCGGAAATAGTACATTTCCATATCGCCAAAACTCCTTTGCCAGCTCATGAAGTCAATCCCGAGATACCTAAAGCAGTTTCCAGAATAATTACTAAACTTATGGCCAAGATGCCTGAAAAAAGATATAAGAATGCTAAAGGGATTATGTTTGATTTGGGCATATGTATAAAGCAATTGGATGCGGGAGTAGTCCAAGAATTTGAGTTAGGAAGCAGAGATATATCAGATAAATTTGAAGTGCCTAAAAAACTATATGGAAGAAAATATGAATTAGAAAATCTTCTAGCTTCATTCGAAAATATTAGTAAGGGAGAAACAGAATTCATTCTTATTGGGGGATATTCAGGAATCGGTAAAACCAGTCTGGTGAATGAACTGCATAAGCCGATTATGAAAAAACATGGAATGTTTATCTCTGGTAAATATGATCAATTTAACAGGAATACTCCGTATTCAGCTTGTTTTCATGCTATTGATCAATTTTGCAGTTATATTCTTTCAGAGCCAGAGATTGAGATAAAGCGTTGGAAAAAACGGATATTAGAGGCTTTGGGTTCAAATGGAAGGTTGATAACGGAAGTAGTTCCGCGGTTGGAGTTAATTATAGGTGAACAACCTGCATTAGGCGAACTGACTCCAATAGAAGAACAGATCAAATTCAAGATGGCACTTAAAAACTGGATGGCTGTTATCGCTGCACCAGAACATCCAGTGGTATTTTTTATGGATGATGTTCATTGGGCAGATATGGCGTCCCTGGACCTTTTTGCAAGCTTAATTATGGACCCAACCATAAAAGATCTGATGTTTGTTGGGACTTATCGGGATAATGAGGTGAATATCTCTCATCCCCTCATCAGGACTATAGAACAAATAAAAAAGGATAATGGTAAAGTAAAATTTATCAAGCTTAAAAATCTCGATATCAATGCAGTGGCGCAAATAATATCTGATATTGTCAGCAGACCGGAACACGAAGTGCTTCAACTCGCCGGATTAGTACACGACAGAACCCTGGGTAATCCTTTTTACACCATAGAGTTTCTAAAACATTGTAATGAAGAAAATCTGCTTTATTATAACCAGGGCGAGATGAGATGGAATTGGAATGAACCTGGCATATTAAATAGCAAGATTTCGGATAATGTGGCTGATTATCTGATAGGGAAAATAGAAACACTTCCTGAAGCGACAAGAGATCTGGTTAAAATAGCAGCCTGTATAGGAAATCATTTTGATATAAAAGTACTATCGACGGTTGCGAGAACAGATATTGAGGAAATTAAAGACCAATTAAAACCAGCTATTTATGAGGAAATGGTTTATGTTGCTAAGAAAAAGGAGGATAAATTTGAAGAACTTCAGTTTGAGTTCTGTCATGATAAGTTTCAACAGGCAGGATATCAGGCTTTATCGGAAGATATTAAGAAAATCATACACCTGAATATTGCCAGGTACTATGAAGCGAATGAAGTTCTGGAAGGAACCTATTTATTTATAGTTGCGGACCACTATGCAAAGGCATTGGATTGCATTGGTTCACCTCAAGAAATAGAAAAAACAATCGAAACTTTTTCCAAAGCGGCTCATGCTGCTAACCGCTCTTCTGCTTATGATACCGCACTGCATTATCTGCAAATCATTCTGGACATTGCTCCGGAATATTTAAAGAAAAATGATTCCTTCCTGCTGCGTATATACACTGAATATCATCTTAACCTTTATAGCCTTGCTATGTTTAAAGATATGGACAGAACATATACCATTATTGAAAGTATTGCGAAAAATCCTTTAGATTTGGTAGATGCGTGTTGTATTCAATTGATTAGCCTTTCAAATCGAAGCAGATATCAGGAAGCTTTTTTCTTCGGAATATCTCTGCTTCAAAAACTTGGGATAAACTATCCAAAGGATGGATTAGAAAATGAGATTGAAACTAAATTTAAAAAATTTAGCGAATATGAATACAATGGGACTATTTTAAGATTGGAAGAAAAAGAAAAGCTTAGTGATAGAAAAGACAAAGCTATTGCAAAGCTTTTAAATAGAATTGTTGCCGCAGGACTATTTTATAACCCAATGGCTTCTTTCTGGGCCACACTTGTTAATACTAATTTAATGTTAGAAAAGGGGATTAGCGGCGAGGCTTTAGAAATGAGTATAGGGTTGATAATGGGTATCATTACTTTTAAAAACAACTTTTACGCTGGGAATATATTAGTTAAAAAGGCAATGCATATAATGGAAAAAGAGGGATTATATGCTCAATTATATAGAATGTATCATATAAACGGCCTTGTTAGGTGTCATTGGTTTGAGCCTCTAGAGCAAGATATTTACTATGCCCATGAATCTTATAAAGGTAATCTGCAAAATGGGGAATTCGAATTTTCATGTTACAGTTTTTTTACTTCTCAAACAGCAATACTGGAGTGCTGTAGCACGATTTCAGAAATGCAGGATGAAGTAGAGGCAGCATTATCATTTGCAAATAGAATGGGTAACCTGTATGGACTGGAATCGTTTATTAGTTTCCAACAAATAGTAAGGGCTTTAAGGGGAGAAACAATAACATATGGTAGTTTTAATGATAGAGATTTCGATGAAGAAAAACATATAGAAGAAGTTCAACATAATGCCATAGGATTAGCTTATTACTATATATATAGATCGCTGTCGGCAGTGTTGTTTGGTGATTTCAAAATGGCATTCATGCTTACCGAAAAGGCCATCCCCCTTATTCCATATATTGCTTCATTTTATAATGCTGCCCTGCTTCGTTTCCTACATTCTCTTACCATTTGTAAAACTATTGCAGAAATCGAGGAGTCAGACAAAAAAAACACACTCCAAAAGATATTGGAAGAAAATCAAGAATGGATGTATCAAAGGGTCAAGGATGCACCTTATAACTTTCAGCATCTTTATGATCTTGTAAATGCGGAGATAAAAGTATTAGAAGGAAAGTATGAGGAATCCTTCAGATTATATGAAAATGCTATTCAAGGAGCGAAAGATAATAAAAGACCTTATCATTGCGCCCTGGCATGTGAACTCGCCGGGCAGTGTTACTATAAAATTGGGATAGGAAGGGTAGCCGGTGTCTATCTTAAGGAAGCCTATTCCGCGTTTCTAGCCTGGGGGGCCACAGGGAAAATCGAAGCCATGAAGGAAAAATATCCACATATTTTATTCTCTTGTATTGATAGTGTGAAATTAGTCGATCCTCCCTCGGGGACTGCTGTATTAACCAGCTCAATAGATATTACTGCTTTGACCAATTCAATAGATATTAACGCTGTCATCAAGGCGACGCAGATGATTTCTGGAGAAATCGAGAAAAAGAAGCTGCTGGAGACACTGATGAGTATTATTATTCAAAACTCCGGTAGTAATCGAGGGCACATTTTAATAAGAGATGAAAACAGTTGGATTTTATCGGCTTACGAAATCGTCAATAGGATCGAGAAGATCATTATTGATGATCAAGAGATCTTTCTTGAAAGCATGGATACCAAACACATCCTGCCTCTTTCTATAATTAGTTTTGTGATGAGGACCAAAGAGCCGGTGATTATTGGGAATATTCTAGATAGTCGGTTCTCATCGGACAATTATTTTTCGGAAAACACTACTTCATCAGTGATGTGTTTTCCCATTTTGTTTCATAAAGAATTAAAGGGAATAATCTATTTGGAAAATGATCTATTAACAGAAGCCTTTACCAAAGAACGCTTTGAAATACTGAATATATTTGCCTCACAGGCAGCTATATCTCTGGAAACTTCTTTCCTTTATTCTGAACTTGAAGAAAAGGTAAAAGAAAGGACTAAACAATTAGAAGAAACAAATGCTACTCTTAAACAACGGACAGCAGAGCTGGTTGTCGCCAAAGAAAATACGGAAGCTGCCAACATGCTACTGGAGGCGCAGAATCTTCAACTTCAACATGAAATTATGGTGCGGAAACAAGTGGAGGAAGAACAAAAGCTAAATCTGAAGCAGCTACGTTTGTCAGAAGAACGCTTCTATAAAATCTTTCATAACAGCCCCGTAATGATGTCGATAAAAACTCTAAATGGAGATACATATATTGATGTAAATGCCAGATGGGAGAGAATAACGGGGTACAGACGCCAGGAGGTTGTTGGCTGTACTAATTTAGATATTTTGGTAGATGCAAGTCACTGGCCGGAATTAAACAAAGAGTCGAATGAAAAGAGTATGAAGAGGAATATTGAAAGCGCAATCCAGACCAAATATGGCGAGATTCGTACCTTCCTTATTTCCAAGACAGTAGTCAACCTGAACAATGAGGACTGTTGGTTATTCGCAAGCTTAGATATTACGGAACGTAAAAAGATGGAGCAAAAAATGGCCCGCTTGGAAAGGCTTAATCTGGTTGGTGAAATGGCAGCCAGTATTGGCCATGAGATCCGAAATCCCATGACTACGGTACGAGGCTACTTACAGATGGTAAAACAACAGGAGGGACACATTGGTGTGATAGAGACGTTTGATTTGCTAATCGAGGAGTTGGATAGGGCTAATTCAATAATAACCGAATTTTTGTCTCTGGCCAGAGATAAAATTATTGACCCTAAAATAAGTAATATCAACACTATAGTGGCAGCCATTCAACCACTGATAAATGCTAATGCTATGGCCAGGGATATAATTGTCCGAATGAGGTTGGATAAAGTGCCTGATACGTTTCTGGATGAAAAAGAAATTCGCCAATTGCTATTTAATCTTTGTCAGAATGCATTGGAGGCTATGTCACCGGGTGGTATATTATTAATTAGCACTTATTTAGGGAATAATGAGGTAGTTTTATTGGTTAAGGATGAAGGTTACGGGATTAATCAGGAAATACTCGATAAGATTGGGACTCCGTTTATTACTACCAAGGAAAAAGGTACTGGACTTGGGCTTTCAGTTTGCTATGGAATTGCCAGCCGACATGGAGCCAGCATGGATATTGAGACCGGGGATAATGGAACCACTGTATCAGTTCGGTTTCCTTTATATTACTAGAATTATTCATGACCCAACTCATAAACTCATAAACTCATATATGTTGAGTTTATGAGTTTAAAGGGAATTAGGGCGCAAACCTGACCAGAACATTAAGGATTTCCGGGCAGTTACCGATTCTTATTGGTGGTCCCCAGGTTCCAAAACCACATGATACGATTACCTGCAAATTTGCTTTCTTATGATATCCCCAGTCATCTTCATAGATTAACCCGGTGATGAAATTATTAGGAAATAACTGCCCGAGGTGAGTATGCCCAGAGAATTGCAGGTCAACTCCTTCTTCCTCAGCGATATTTAAATCAACTGGTTCATGGTCTAATAATATTATAGGAAGGCGTTTATTATCGATTCCTGCCATGACTTTTGATAAAGCCAATCTTTCCTTTCCAGTATAGCGCTTACAGGAACGGTCATCCCGGCCAACAACATAAAAGTTGTCAGCCACTTTAACGTATTGATCACGCAAAACCTTTATCCCGGCCTTATCCAGGTTGCTTATCGTGGTTTGGACATTTCCGCTTATATATTCGTGGTTCCCCAGTACTGCATAAGTACCAAATCGCGGATTCAACATACCTATCATTGCCGGGATTTTTTGCTCTGCTGACGGGTCGATACCTTCATCAATAGTATCTCCAGCTATTAATACCAGGTCAGGTTGAAGAGAATTAATTCTTTTAACCATATCGGCCATTCTATCGATACCAACTATCCATCCCAAATGTAAATCAGATACCACTACAATGCGCATCTCATCCAAATTACCGGCTTTTTTGTTGATAGATACTTCATAATTTTTAACCACAGGATGATTAGCATTCCAGGTACCATAAAGTACTAATAATAGTACCAACAAAAGAACACCTACACCAATCAAGGCAGGGGATTTATACAGATTCTTTGGAATAATTCCTGTCCAATAATTAATTAACCTTATGATGTCAACCATGAGCACTGCTAGCAAAAGATAATACAGTACAGCCATCCAGTATGAACCGGCATATATTATTATCTTGGCTATTTCCCTGGGTAATAAGTTTGCTGATAATCTACCAATGGGAAACAACAATGCTAAAAAAATAAAAAATAAAACCCAACCCCAGGCTGGAAACCTACCGAGAATACTAGTATTTCCTAAAGCTTGCCAACCACGTAATCCTATGTAATAGTTGAGAAGTCCGTACAATAATAAAAATACACTTATAAAACTTATAAGCTTAATATTCATATTAATATCCTTATATTACAGGTAAGAAATCGTACATAACAACGGCATTACAAGATATTCCACTTAATCTTGGTTATAATATAGGGTATATTTGTATTATCTCTGAATAGCAGTTGGAGAGCAAGAAAATCATTATAATTGGAGGTTTATGTTCACGTGGATGCCCAAACATTAATTCAACCGGAAATAAAAGCAAAACGTAAGAAAGTTTATATTTTTCTTACCATCCTTGCATTAATTACATTTTCGATTTCTGGAGTTTTCGGAGTTTCGGCATATGTTGGATGGAATTTGACTCATCCAGTTCGTCAACAAATAAATAACACTCCTCTTTCTCAAGGATTACCATATAAAAATGTGGTTTTTACCAGCCGTGGTGATAATTTAAAGCTTAAAGGCTGGTTAATCCCAGCTAATGGTAGTACAAAAACAGTTATATTTGCCCACGGATATCGAAAGAACAGGTTACAAAACGACGTTCCCAGCTTACCCATTGCCAAAGCATTAGTATCAAAAGGGTATAATGTACTTATGTTTGATTTTAGAAATTCCGGACAATCTGAAGGGAAGTTGACTTCGGTAGGTCAATATGAAGTTCAAGACTTGCTGGGGGCAGTGGATTTTATAAAATCCAGACCAGAAATAAATAAACAAATTGTACTATTCGGTTTTTCTATGGGAGCATCTACAGCAATATTGGCAGGTGCTAGAGAGCCGGCTGTTTCTGCAGTTATTGCCGATTCTCCCTTTGCTGATTTGAAAACTTATCTAAGCAAAAACTTGAGTGTATGGACAGAGCTCCCATCGGTTCCTTTCAATCAGACCTTTTTTATGATTGTTCCGGCACTAACCGGTTTAAAACCAGAAACCGTCAGCCCGGTTAAAGAAATTCATAACCTAAATAGCAGGCCAATTTTACTAATACATGGCGAAGCTGATGAGGATATACCTATAGAAAATAGTGAATTGCTCCAAAGAAACTATCCTCAGGCCAAACTGCTAAGAGTTCCAGGAGCCAAGCATGTAAAAAGTTTTACAACTGATCAAAACCGTTATCTCTATACAGTATCTGCTTTTTTGGAAACAATATAAAAACCATTTCAATGGATAATGATATAAACCCAATTTGAGAGGAAAGTGCTTTGTGTGAAATTTGTTAGCTATAAGTATAAAGGAAAAGAATACGTAGGTATCTTAAGTGAAGATTGGGTAATTCCGATTAATGATAATTTGAATTTAAAATATAATTCTATGATTGAATTAATTGAGAATCTAAATGAAGATATATTGAAGGAAATAGAGACAATTATCAGTACTAATAATTTTAATTACCTGCCTTTAAATGCAATTAAATTATTGGCTCCAATACCCTTTCCTAGAAGAAATGTATTTTGCCTTGGTAAAAACTATGTGGAACATGCTCGAGAAATAAAAATGACAAAAATTTCGGATACAGGTATCCCCGAATCTCCAATATATTTTACAAAAATTGCATCACCGGCTATAGCCAGTGATGATCAAATCAAGTTTTCCTATCAGACTACCACCCAGGTAGATTATGAGGTCGAACTCGCTATAGTAATTGGAAAAGAAGGAGTTAATATTAAACCAGAGGAAGCAGAAGACTATATCTTTGGATATACAATTATAAACGACGTCTCTGCCCGAGACTTGCAGGCTGATCATAAACAGTGGTTTAAGGGAAAAAGCTTGGATACTTTCTGCCCCATGGGACCTTCGATAGTGCATAAAAGAGATATACCATTTCCAGTTGCATTAAATATTCAATGCAGTATAAATGGCGAGTTAAGACAAAATTCGAATACGGAAAATATGATCTTTGATATACCTTATATTATTAGCGATCTTTCTAAGGGTTTAACCCTAAAAGCAGGTGATATTATTTGTACCGGAACCCCCAGCGGTGTTGGTATGGGTTTTAATCCCCCGAAACTGCTTAATGATGAAGATTTAATAGAATGTTATATTGAAAAGATAGGAAAACTGGTTAATAAAGTTTCAATTATTTAATTTTCAACGCTGCCATATTGGATATTATTGCGCTTGATGAGTATATAACAAGCTTCCTAACCGTATTGCTAACACGTGGCTCGTTTTAGGTCTTACCAACACTTCTTTATACTACCTTCTACCTGCAAATCATACACAAAATATAAAACGCCGGCATAAAATAAAGTGCACAGAGATAAAAGGATGAAAAAATTACCTCTAATACAGATTCTTTCATGATTTTCCTTTAATCTTGTGATTAAAGTATTTGCGAAAGGAGGTTAGGAAGATGCCCAAAATAGGTTGCAGACCGGGTACTCCTATAATATCTTATGGAAGTTGCAGACCTAAACCATGCCATGAAGAAGAATGTGAAAATAATGTGCATGTCAATACAACAGTTAGTATAACACAAAGCGCTGATGCCAGCGGTGGTAACGGCGGTGCTGGTGGTAATGGCGGCTCAGCAGCATCGGCAGCAGCAAGCGGTGAAGATGCCAGTGCTAGCGCTTCTGTCTCAATAAGTGAGGGACTTAGCGGTAATAATTTAGTTTCAGAACCAGCTGAAGCTGTCGATACTCTTCAAGAAGAAAGTGCCGCTACTGCGACTGGTGGCGCAGGTGGTGACGGGGGAAACGGGGGAATTGGTGGAGCAGCCACTAATACCGCTAGTGTGACAATAGATAATGTTATTATGATATGCTGCCATGGCAAAGGTCCAGACTCGGCTATTAGACTTGGTATGAACGAAAGAAAAGTTGATATTACCGTTGATAAAGATGGAAATACCTTAGTCAATGGCAAGAAAATGGATGAAGAAGAGCTAGAGAATGGAACAAAGGTGTTTATTTTCAGAAACAGTGAAGCAAAGAAGACGGAAGCATAAAATGAATAAACTTCATTAAAATAAAACACGGGAGATTTTAATTCTCCCGTGTTTTTATCATCAAAGCTATTTCTTAATAGTTCTTAGAATGGCTGGAAAGAATAATTGCAAAGAGATTATAAAAAATAGAAAGGTGGGCTTTCATGTCCGGTATAATATGGTCGGTGGTAGTAGCTATAATTATCCTTTTCTTGCTTTTTACAAGTATAAAAGTTGTTTCTGAGTGGGAAAGGCTAGCAATACTTAGTTTGGGAAAGTTTACAGGTATTAAGGGACCAGGCCTAATTATCATAATCCCTATCATACAGACCGTTGCTTCCCGTATTGACACACGGGTGCAAACAACGAGGTTTCAAAGTGAGACAACCCTAACTAAAGATGGTGTGGCAGTAACAATTCAGGCAGTTTTATTCTGGAGGGTAGTAGATACAGAAATGGCTACTCTTAAGGTAGCTGATTATAGGATGGCGGTAGAATTGGCTGCTCAGACTTCACTTCGCGACGCCATAGGTAAATTGAATCTTGCTGCCATATTATCAAATTTGGATGAGTTGGATGAGATACTTAAGGAAACCATCGGGCGTAAATCAACTCCCTGGGGAATAGAGACCATGTCAGTCGAAATACGAGATGTTTCCATACCTCGGGAGCTCCAGGAGGTTATGTCTCGAGGAGCTCAAGCCGAGCGCGAAAAACAAGCCCGAGTTACCTACGGGCAGGCAGAAGTGGAGGCATCTGCAAAGTTTGTGGAAGCAGCTGAAATTTACGCTAGCAGCCCAAATGCCCTTAAATTAAGAGCTATGACCATCATGTACGAAGCATTGAAAAACGAGCAGAATACTCTTATTATTGTACCAACTGATATCGCCGAATCTTTGGATATAAGAGCTATTGCTGCAGCTAAGGCTCTCAACTCTTCTGTTGGGGATAAAAAACAAACTGAGACAACTATAGAGGAAAATAGCAATCCTATGATAAAACTACCACCACTCTAACGTACACTCAAGCTATATATAAAAATAGATTTATCTGTATTTTGATCTGGACAAATTAATTAAGTATTTAGAATTGTAATTACCTGCTAATCCTTTATATGAAATATTTTCTAGTGATCTTTCTTAAATAAATTTAAGTATGCTATTTCTACTTAAAATGAAAAGCCAGGGCATATTACCCTGACTTTATTAAATGCTATTTAGTAGCTATAATCTTTAGCTATTTCTGTAAATCAGACCTTAAATAGCATGTCGGCATATACTGGGACAGGCCATACGTCTGCAGGAATTACCGATTCGGTTTCGTCAATAACTGTACGGGCAGCTTCCATCGCACTAACAACTTTTTCCCGATAATTTAGCGCAGTTTCAAACGGACAATCAACAATAGCCGTGTTGACGGCGTCTTTCAGTATAGTGAGCTTATTATCCATGCTATCTGCAAGTGCAGTAAGTTGTTCAAGACGAACTTTAGCGGCTTTACTTCCTGTTTTTTCTGATATTTCAGAAAGTTTTAAGGCATAACTTAGCGTTGCTGGCAGCAAGCTGCGTTCAATAATATCGATCATAGTCAAAGCCTCTATGTTAATTGTTTTTGAGTAGTGTTCAAGCAGTATTTCATAACGTGATTCAATTTCCGTTTCGGTGAGAACACCCATTTCGGACAAGACGGCTTTATTTTTTTCTGATCTTAGCTCTTTAATTGCTAGTACGGTATTTCCGATGTTAGGAAGACCACGGCGTGCAGCTTCTTCAACCCATTCTGCTGAATAGTTGTCACCATTAAATATAACTCTTTTATGTGCAATGATAAATTCTTTAACAATATCCATAGCTGCAGCAGTAACATTTTCCGCTTTTTCAAGAGCATCTGCAATCTCACTTAGTTCTTTAGCAACTACAGTATTTAAAATGAAGCAAGGTTCGGCAATATTATTGGCTGAACCGCACATACGGAACTCAAATTTATTCCCAGTAAACGCAAATGGAGAAGTTCTGTTTCTATCTGTAGCATCTTCAGTAATTACTGGCAGAGAAGAGACACCCAGGTTCGTTTTAACACGTCCACAATCTTCATAACATTTACCATTAATAACAGCTTCAATAACAGCGTTTAGTTCTTCTCCCACGAAAATGGAGATAATTGCCGGAGGAGCTTCATTGGCACCGAGCCTGTGGTCGTTGCCAGCGCTTGCAACCGAGAGTCTCAGCAACTCTGCATATTCATCAACAGCTTTAATAATTGCAGAGAGGTATATTAAAAACTGAATGTTCTCAGCAGGCTTCATACTAGGTTCAAGCAGATTTAAACCGTCATCTGTTGCCAGTGACCAGTTGATATGTTTACCGCTTCCATTGATACCGGCAAAAGGCTTTTCATGAAGCAGGGCAGCCAGGCCATGCCTTTTCGCAATTTTCCTCATTAATTCCATGACAAGCAGGTTATGATCCGCGGCTACACTGGCAGGGTCAAAAATGATCGCAAGTTCGTGCTGCGCAGGTGCAACTTCATTATGCTTGGTTTTGGCGGTGATACCAAGTTTCCAAAGCTCTCTGTCCAGATCATGCATAAAATCGATAATCTTCATGCGAAGCCTTCCAAAGTATTGGTCTTCGAGCTCCTGCCCTTTGGGGGGTTTGGCACCGAATAGAGTGCGCCCGGTGAGAATTAGGTCAAGGCGTTTTTCATAGAGTTCACGGTTGATTAGAAAATATTCCTGTTCCGGGCCAACTGTAGCCATTACCTGTTTTGAAGTAGTGTTCCCAAAGGCTTTGAGTACACGAAGAGCCTGCTTGCTTAAGGCTTCTACGCTCCTCAGCAGCGGAGCTTTTTTGTCTAAGATTTCACCGGTATAAGAAAAGAAAGCAGTAGGAATGTAAAGCGTGCCTTCTTTTACAAAAGCGGGTGAAGTACAATCCCATGCTGTATAACCTCTGGCAGCTGCCGTCTCACGCAATCCACCGGAAGGGAATGAGGATGCATCCGGCTCGCCTTTTATCAGCTCTTTGCCTGAAAACTCCATTATAACTCTGCCATCACCTGTAGGTGAAATGAAGGCGTCATGTTTTTCGGCGGTAATACCGGTCATTGGCTGAAACCAGTGGGTAAAGTGCGTGGCTCCTTTTTCGAGAGCCCATTCTTTCATAGTCGAGGCGACCTCATCTGCAACTGAAGAATCCAGCGGATGACCTGAATCAATTGTTTTTTTAAGTACCTTATACGCAGCTTTGGATAGTTTAGCTCTCATTACTGTTTCACTGAAAACATATTCTCCGAATATTTCCTCTGGCGAAACTAATTTTGCGTTTTCCATTATAATACCTCCTAAAAATAAACAAAAAAGAGCGCATTCTGGCATAGCCCAGAAACGCCCTTGTTTCTCACTTGCTTAAAATTATATTGTTTGAAATAACGTTTTTAAAATATCACTTAATAAAAGTTAAGTCAATATATCAACTTAAAGAATACAATATTATAATGTTGAAAATTAATATGACTCCAGAAAAAAGATTTGCCAGCCCAAGAAAAATGAGCTGGAAACCGTCCTGATCAAAGAAAGGTGTGATTGGTCCCTTCAGATGTAAATATTGAAAGTGTTAAACTATTAAATAACGTAAGCGACTATATTTCATCAATGTTTACTGTAATTCGAACGTTTGTGTTGGGAACATTTTGTTGAAATAAGTATTGCAGCTTTTCGCTTACAGCCTGAAATGACCCTTGGGCAGTCAATGATACTGAAAATGGTAAATTACCCAGTGATGTTTCCGCAATATTATGTTGAGCAGAATTGATTCCTTTCACATCAAGTTTGTTTTGTTGTGAAATTGATTGTTTCTTTTTTGTTTTTCCATGAGTCTCATTTTCATTTGTTTTGGATTTCTTGTTTTTGGGGGAAACCGATAGACCAAGATCATGAATAATGTTATATATCTTGGACCTCGATATGCCCCACGATTTTATTAGTGCACTTATACCTATTTCATTTCGCAATACCTCAAGAGTATCCTTTTGCTGTTCGGTAGGAAGTTGTTTAAAATCAGAATATGATATAGTCATAGAAATATTTAAACCTCCATTTAAATTATTTACCAATAATTGTGTCCATATAAAAGAGTGTTTATTCACTATTTAAATAAAAGGACACTATTTAAAGACGTACTCTTGGGGCATTATCCCCCTTTTACTATCATCAACTACTTATTTAATCTATGGTTTGATTATAAAATTCGTCTTTTGTAGTAAACTGATAACATAATCAAAGAAATAGATATTGAGGGATATATATGAAGATAAAAAAGCATGTAATAGTGGTAGGGGGAGGGGCAGCCGGAATGATGGCTGCTATTTCTGCAAAAAGACTGGGCGTTGATGTCACGATACTGGAGAGAAATCCTCGAGTGGGTAAGAAAATACTGGCCACCGGAAATGGGCGCTGCAACTTTACTAATATAAATGCGGATATTACCTGTTACCACGGCAAAAACCCGAAATTTGCTTATAGTACATTATCAAATTTCACAATAGCTGATACTATCAAATTTTTTGAGAGATTAGGTATTCAACCTAGAGTGGAGGACTTTGGGAAGGTTTTTCCTATGTCTGACCAGGCTTCAAGTATTTTGGATGTTCTCTTGTATGAATTGAATGAACTGGGAGTTAATACTGTTTGTGATGCCTTTGTAAAAGATATTACCAGGAAGAACGATAAATTTATATTAGAATTGGAAAATGGGGAAGTATATCGGGGGGACAGGGTCATAATAACTACAGGTGGAAAAGCTATGCCTGCCAGTGGTTCCGATGGCCAGGGATATGATTTAGCAACCAAGCTGGGACATACTATTATAGATATTTTTCCTGCTCTGGTTCAACTAATGTTGGAGGGATCTTTCTTCAAACGTATTGACGGAGTTAAATTTGTAGGGACGGCTGAAATTATATACAATAATAAATCCATTGCTAAAGATCGAGGAGATATTCTATTCGCCAATTATGGAGTATCTGGTCCACCCATTCTCCAGATAAGCAGGAAAGCTGGAGAACTATTATATGAAGGAAAAGAAGCATATTTAAAAATAACTATAATGGATATGATGTCAAAAGAAGAGTTAAGAAAACTTATCAGCAAACGTTTTCAAATTGCTGCCCGGAAGCCGGTTGACTTTAGCCTGGTTGGTCTTATTAATAAAAGGCTGATACCTGTAGTGCTAATGGAAGCAGGTATTAATGATGTAAAGCGTACGGCTGCTAATTTATCCGCTAAAGAGCAAGAAGGGATCATAGATATTTTGACTGATTGGAGATTTAAGATCAGGGGTACCAAGAGTTGGCCCAGTGCACAAGTAACTGCCGGCGGTGTCGATACCAATGGAATAGATCCGAATACCATGGAATCAAAATCGATCAAAGGGTTATTTTTCGCCGGTGAGATAATAGATATAGATGGTCAGTGCGGTGGCTTCAATCTGCAGTGGGCATGGTCATCCGGATTTATAGCCGGACAGAGCGCCGCTCTATAAGTGCTTAAACAACAGGAGGTTGTTATGATTAGGCTTTCAGACATTAAAATAAGGATAAATAAAGCATCAAATTATGAGATGGAGAGACAAGCATTACGAAATATTATACTTTCCAAGCTCAGAATTAATGAGAAGGAACTAATAGAATTTAAGATATTTAAGAAATCAATTGATGCTAGAAAAAAAGATGAGATATTTTATGTATATACTATAGATGCTGGCGTTCATAATGAAAAGCGAATATTTGGCAAAGGCAGTTCAAAAGGGATAACGCCCACTCCAGATCTATCTTATCAATTCGTTAGATTAGGAACTGAACAAATGACTGAAAGACCTGTAATAATCGGTATGGGACCGGCCGGCCTTTTTGCCGGGTTAATGCTGGCCAGGAGTAGCTATATGCCCATCATCCTCGAAAGAGGGGAAGATGTGGAAACGAGAACCGCTAAAATAAATAGATTCTGGAATAACAGTCTGCTTGATACTGAGAGCAATGTACAGTTTGGTGAAGGTGGAGCCGGCACATTTTCTGATGGAAAACTTACGACATTGATAAATGACAGAAGGTGCCGCACCATATTAGAGGAGTTTATTAAAGCAGGTGCACCACCGGAAATATTATATAAGAGTAAACCTCATGTAGGAACTGATATGCTCAAGTCTACAGTTAAAAATATAAGGGAAGAGATTATAGCCTACGGTGGCGAGGTAAGATTTAGGTCAAAAGTAACTGATTTTATCATAAAGGACGGAAATATAGAGGCTGTAGTCATTAATGATAATGAGAGGTTAAATTGCAAGATTATCCTGTTAGCAATAGGTCATAGCGCTCGGGATACATTCGAAGTTCTGCACCGCAGGGGCATAGTTATGAATCAGAAATCTTTTTCTATAGGGGTTAGAATTGAGCATCCCCAGGATATTATAGATAAATCGCAGTATGGTGATGCTGCGGGATATCCTGGACTGGGAGCAGCTGATTATAAGCTGGCCTATCATTCAAAAAGTGGAAGATCTGCTTACACATTTTGTATGTGCCCGGGTGGATATGTGGTTGCTGCAGCTTCAGAAGAAAGATGTCTTGTTACCAATGGCATGAGTGAGTATATGAGAGATGGAAATAATGCTAATTCCGCATTACTGGTGGGGGTTACACCCGCTGATTATCCCAGCCAACACCCCTTGGCAGGCATAGAATTTCAGAGAAGGTGGGAAGGGCTGGCTTATCAGCTGGGAGGAGAAAATTACCGAGCCCCCGCCCAATTGACGGGCGATTTTCTTGCTGATCAGCCCAGCACCCAGTGGGGTAGTGTGAAGCCTACCTATAAACCTGGAATTGTCTTCGCCCAGCTCAAAAATTGTTTACCTGATTATGTAATAGAAACACTTAAAGAAGCAGTAATGTATTTTGATACCAGAATCAAGGGGTTTGCTATGCCGGATAGCATTTTGACAGGTGTTGAGACCAGGAGTTCTTCACCGGTAAGAATAAATAGAGATGAGAATTTTTTATCCAACATACAGGGTATATATCCTATGGGAGAAGGAGCAGGCTATGCAGGAGGTATAATGTCATCTGCTGTTGATGGAGTCAAAACAGCAGAAAAAGTTATGGTAAGGTATGCGCCGCTGCATTCAGTTCCTAGCTTATAACTTTCATCTATTTTGTGCTCACGAGTACATTGAGGCCATAACAAGGAAAGGGAGAACTAATTAATGAACATTCAGATTTTCGGTGTGAAAAAATGCTTTGATACGCAGAAAGCTGAACGATATTTTAAAGAAAGAAATATTAAATACCAATTGGTAGACCTTAATCAAAAAGGTTTGAGCAAAGGTGAACTTGAAAGCGTGAAAGCATCTATAGGAATTAATAACTTAATTAATCAAAAAGCCAAAGATTATAATAAGCTGAATTTGAATAAAATCGGAAGTACCAGTATGAGAGAAGATATACTATTAAATCATCCCCAGCTTTATAAAACCCCAATTGTACGCAATGGTAAGTCGGCAACTGTGGGGTATCAGCCTGAAGTGTGGAAAGAATGGGAGTAGAGAAGAAAACTCCTAAAGCACAATAAAATTACTTAATAAGACATCTGCCGAAAGGTAGGTGTTTTTTATTTTGACTGGAATTAGATTCATGAAACCATTGATTTATATTTCAAGCATGGTTAGAATATTCAAGGTAAATTTATGAGTAAAGGGGATAATGAAAACATTGGAACAAGAAAACAAAAAAATAAACTGGGCAGGGTTTGTAGAAACAACTATCGTTAATTTTTTTCAGGAAAATGAAATTGAAAAGCTCTCATTAGAAGATGGAAAAGGGAATAAAGCTAAATTAACAAGACAAAAGGATAATTTAATAAAGGTTGAATATACTTCAACTACAACATTATAAACAAGATAAAAATGAAAGAGCATCTGCTAATAGGCAGGTGCTTTTTAGGTTCAAAGATTATTCCGGACCAATTTGAGCCACTGTTTCGGTAGTTTAATTTCACCATCGGGCCGTGAAATTTTAATAGTATAGTCAAAAGTTTTGGTTATATTTATATGTTCGAGTAACTAAATATACAATTGTAGGCAATGCTTTTTTTCTTATTTTACAATTCATAATTTATATGTCATTGGGAGGTTACGTAATATTAAAAACCGAGCGATCAGATTAAATAAGGAAATACCCTTTCGAACATATTTTAACTTTGATATTAGAAAACGGACACCGATTTTAGCAGCTATTTTCCTATGTTTAATATTAGGAGTTATAGTTTATTCCAAATTACAATTAGCAAGTTATGCCAAGGGCGGGACAGCTTTTAAGATCCTGCCCGGTGAGTTTGAAAGGCAACAAGCCATATGGATGATGTGGCCGTCGGAAGTATGCAGTCTTGATAATCCATCTGTAAACCAAGTTATGATAAGTATCATCAAAAACCTTACACCATATGTAAAAGTCAACATTATGGCAACCAGTAACTTTGAAGTATCTCAAGTTAAAGCATTGCTAGCCAAAGATGGTTGCTCCAATGATAACATTAATTACTATATTGTAAGCCATCACTGTATTTGGGCCCGGGATGTGGGGCCTATGTTTGTAAAAGATAACCGGGATAAACTAAGTGCAGTTACTTTCGCATTTAATAATTATGAGCATTATGACGACGATTATTACATTACCACGGAAGGCCAGGTAGATGTACAAATCGCTAAACTCCTGAAGCTGCCAACTATCAAATCCAAGCTTATTTCAGAAGGTGGCTCTATCGAATCTAATGGGAAAGGTACCATAATGCTCACCGAATCAGTTACGCTTAAGCGCAATACTACATTAACTAAACAGCAGATAGAAGATGAATATAAGCGGGTTTTAGGAGTCCGAAAAATTGTCTGGTTAAAAAATGGTCTGGCTGAAGATGTATTTACAGGCGGGCAGATTGATGACTTTGCACGTTTTGCTAATGCTAATACTATTCTGTTAGCGCAGGTGTTGCCAGAGGATAGATATGCGAACTGGGCTGCAAAAAGTTCCTACTTAAATCTTGAGGAGAACTACAAAATACTTGAACATGCTACCGATCAAGATGGAAAGCCATTCCGTATTATTAGGGTTCCGATGCCGCCATCGTTATATCAGGAGGCTGGGGAAGCACGTAAAATTGCGGTGCGCAGTTACTTAAATTATGTTGTTACCAATGGAGCAGTGTTGGTGCAAACTTACTGGAAACCGGGACGTCCAAATTTATTAAAAATCACTGATGAACAGGTAAAAAATACTCTTCAAATCGTATTCCCTGGACGTGATGTAATTGGTATTAATGCAGAAAATATAAACTTATGGGGTGGAGGAATCCATTGTGTAACACTACATATGCCTGCCAGTTAGTTGGGTTCTCTTTTGGATAAGCTTTTTTGTCCTCTTACCACTGTCCTGCGATTCTCACATATATCTTACATATTATAGATGTATCACTATAGCCAATAATGAGAAGGAACATGTCTTAAACGAAAAAATGGGCAAAAGGAGGAGAAGTATTTGATTGATGTCCACTGCCACCTCCTGCCGGGATTGGATGACGGAGCTAAGGATTTGGATACCGCGCTGATTTTAGTGCGTCAATTGAGTCAGGCAGGCTTTCAGAAGGTCATCGCGACTCCCCACGTGCTCGAAGGACGTGAATTCCTTGACCCCGACACCATCCGGAAAGCGACCATTCGTTTTAACCTCGAATTGGAACGGGAGGGTATCCCATTAGAAGTACTCCCCGGAGCTGAAAATTATATATTTCCGGAATTACCTCAATATCTCAAGGAGGGCAAAATTCTTACCCTGGCTGATAGTCACAAATATCTCCTTTTTGAACTTCCGATGCAGGAACTACCCAGTTACACAGAACACGTGATTTTTGAATTGCAAGTGCAAGGAATTGTTCCAGTATTGGCTCATCCGGAACGCTATAGCTATTTTGCTGAAGCAACAGAACTCCTGGTCAAATGGAAAAACCAAGGGGTTCTCCTGCAAGTAGATTTACGAAGTCTCGAAGGATGTTATGGCCCAGGACCTCTCGATTTGGCGAGCTGGCTGTTGGAAAATGGTTTGGTGCAGGTGGTTGGGACAGATGCCCATCGTGCCTCTCAGCGTGAGGACGGGTATAGAAAAGCACTCGAGAGGTTTTTTCAGAGGGTTGGCCCAGAGCACTTTGAACGTTACTTGAAGATCTATCCTCAGGTTATCCTAAGGGGTGAAGAATTGGAGATCTTAGACCAGGAACGCCTAATGATTCCCTTTCACAACAAAAGGAACGGTCTAGATATCAAGCTTAATTGGAGAGAAAGAATACGCAGTTTCTTTACCATCAGCAAGGACAAGGGTTTTCAAAATAAATAAAAGATCTGGAATTAAATGTTACTGGGAATAAAAGGAACAAAGTAAGCATAATCAATAATTAATAGCGTGTTGTTTATTATGTTTAATTAGGAGAAAAGAATGGAACAAGAAATCGATCTAAGACAGGTTGGGGAAATCATTAAAAAACGTTGGTTGTTTTTTATCACTTTCCCACTTTTGGCAGCCCTGATCAGCGGCATAATCAGTTTTTATGTACTAAAACCCGTTTATCAATCCTCTGCAACTCTCATTGTGGGAAAGAAAGCCTCCAATACCGAGGAACAGTTAGAAAGACAACTTTTGGAGGCGAGTAGAATGCTTGCAAAGACCTATGGAGAAATTGCCAAGAGCCGTACAGTTAGGGAACAAGTCATAGCCCAACTCGGCTTAAAGATGACTACCGACGAATTATATTCAAAAATCAGTGTTAGTCAGGTTGAGGATACCGAAATACTTGAGATAACTGTTACAGACACAAATCCACAATTAGCCGCAGACATTGCCAATGTCACGGTGTGGAAGTTTGCCACGGCTGTCGTCGAGATCAAAAAAATCGATTCGGTTGGCGTTATCGACAAAGCTGTAGCTCCCACTGCACCGATCAAGCCGAACAAAATGAAAAATATCCTTATCGCCTTTATTTTGGGCTTGATAGCTGCCTTCGGGTTATCCTTTTTGCTGGAATACCTGGACAACACAATCAAGAGCAGCAAGGAAGCAGAAGAACTCCTGGGCCTACCGGTGCTGGGAGTCATTCTCGACTATAAGTATAACGAAGAATATGAAAGGGGAGAGCCATGCGCGAATACGATCTAAAAACCTTAGAAAATCCTAAGTCCCCGACAGCGGAAGCATACCGCGTTCTGCGCACAAATCTCAAGTTTACCAGTGTCGATAACGCAGTCAAACACATCCTCTTCACTAGTTCTGGTCCACTGGAAGGTAAATCATCTATTGTAGCGAATCTGGCATTCAGTATGTCCCAAGCCGGAAAAAGCGTCCTCATTATCGATGCTGACCTGCGCAATCCGTCACAGCACAAAATCTTCGGGCTGTCGAATTTTACCGGCTTAACTACAACTCTGACTGAAGATATATCTGCTTTTACCTATATTGTTAAAACCCAGCATGAAGGATTAGATATATTGACATCCGGTCCGATCCCGCCGAATCCGGCCGAACTCCTGGACTCCCGGCGCATGAAGAAGATAATGCAAGAAATAAACCCAGTCTATGAGTTCGTGCTTATTGATTCACCTCCGGTCATTGCCATAACGGATGCATCCGTTCTAGCTCAGTCCGTGGATGGGGTTATTCTTATCCTAGCTGCAGGGGAAGTTGAACGGGAATATGCTCTGCGCGCCAAAGAACAACTAGAGAAGGTTGGAGCAAAAATCCTGGGTATCGTTCTTAATAAAGCCAAAGTTCAATCCGAAAAACATAATTATTATTACTACCATGGGAACCAGATGTTGCTGAAGGTATGAGATATTGATGAATAAATGAGCATGAAAATTATCAGTTGCTAGCCGTAGGGCTAGTATTTTTGTGCTTTTTACTTGCTGAAAATAAAGTTTGAATATATGCCTTAGCAATTATGGAACCAATAATTGAATACTGAATAAACTATAACCAAGTGGGATTAAATTAACAAATAGGCAATATCCTGTAAGTAATGAAATCAATGGAAATAAGTTCCTGATCGTTTTGTTCTAATAGACTTGCAAGCAACATAATTATTTTAATGTTAGTTCTAATTTCTAGTGGTTAAGCTTCCGTTATCTAATCAATCTTACCGGATACTATAAGTACATATCAAGGGGTGATGTTTGGTTGAATTTTTCGGCAGCGTATCATGAAGACTATCTTCCTGATGAACAGGGCGTACAGGATGTACTTTTTGTTCATCGGACAAGAGACTACCTACTAGCTAAAAGATGCTTAGATATTGTTGCTTCAATACTGTCAATCTTGGTATTATTTCCTTTCTTTATTTTGATTGCAATTATTATAAAACTTGATTCAAAAGGACCGGTACTATTTAGTCAGACCAGGGTTGGGGAAAATGGTAATACTTTTGAAATGTTTAAATTCCGGTCTATGCAAGTAGGTTCGGAAGTTCGTTTAAACGATTTAAAAGAGAAAAATGAAGCTGATGGACCAGTTTTTAAAATTAGAAATGATCCCCGGATTACTAAAATAGGCACATTTTTAAGAAAAACCAGTATTGATGAATTACCGCAATTAATAAATATTATTAAGGGTGAAATGAGTTTTGTAGGTCCCAGGCCGCCGCTCCCATCCGAAGTTAATCAATATACTCCTTACCAAATGCAACGATTATTGGTAAAACCGGGACTTACTTGCTACTGGCAGATTAGCGGCCGCAGTGATTTATCTTTTGAAGAGTGGGTTGATCTGGATTTGAAATACATCAGAGAAAGAAACATAGCACTGGATATCAGCCTGATTCTACTAACTATCCCAGTTATTTTAACAGGTAAGGGGGCTTATTGATATATAGCTATATTGGCGCCGGATATCCTAGCAAGACGGTCTTGTGATGCTGAAGAGGGAAGGGTACAGGTTATGGTGGAAGTTGATTATCATGAATAAGCTAAGTCGAAAAAATAGAACTCCGAAATTATGTCTCGTTTCTTCTTCTGGTGGTCACTGGGAGCAACTTCAAAAGCTTCAGCCGCTGATAGATAAATATGACGGTTATTTTGTGACTGAGAAGACTAAGTTCACAGAAAACGCCAAGTATTTCATGATACAAACTGACCTTAAAGACAAATTGATGCCTGTTAAGATGCTTTGGAACGCTGCATATGCCATATTTATTTGGATCAAGGAGTGTCCGGATTTTATTATTACTACCGGCACCATGGTTGCTTATCCTTTCTATTTGTTAGCGATAATATTTCATAAAAAATTTATTTTTATAGAGACCTTTGGCAGGGCAAATATGCCGACCATAGCAGGCAAGAAAATGGAAAAGCACGCAGATTTATTTATCGTCCAGTGGGAAAGCCAGAAGAAGTACTACGAAAAGGCGATTTACGGGGGGTGTCTGTACTGATCTTCGTTTGTGTGGGGTCAAGGAAATATCAGTTTAACCGACTCTTTGTAAAACTTGATGAACTCTATGAAGAAGGTCTTATTAAGGAAGATATTTTTGCACAAATAGGTGTATCTACTTATAAGCCTAAACATTTTGAATACAAGAGCTTCATCTCTCCGGAAGAATTCCAGCAGAAAGTAGAAGAATCAAATATTGTCATCAGCCACGGCGCTTCCGGATCTATCATGAAGGCTTTGGATGCAGGTAAGAAGGTGATAGCTGTAACAAGAGTTGAGAAGTATGGTGAACATATCAACGATCACCAGATTCAAAATAATGAAGCCTTTGCAGCCAATAAATACGTCCTGGCCGTGTATGAAATGGATGACCTGGGAAAAGCCATTCAGGCTTATTATGATGGTACGGCGGATATTGTTCCGTGGGAAAATAAAGAACCGATGGCTATAGTGAATATGGTCGATAAGTTTATCCAGGAGAACTTTAAGTTTTAATAGGTTAAGAAGAGTACAGGCTCGGAGGGTATTACTACATGAATAATACACTAAAAAATCTATTATTAATGCCAATGAATATACTTTATAGAATAAACCCAGCACTTGAATTAAAAATCCTGTTTTATTTTAAAAAAAGATACAAGCTTAATTTATCTAATCCCGTTACTTATAGTGAAAAACTGAATTGGATAAAAATCTATTATAAACACGAGCTGTTTCCTATTTGTGCTGATAAATACACTGTTCGTCAATATATTGAAGATTGTGGTTATAAAGATCTTTTAAATGAATTGCTTTGGGAAGGTTTCGATGCCAATGAAATACCTTTCGATAAACTGCCACAGCAATTTGTAATAAAGGTAACCCATGGCTCAGGTTTAAATATCATTTGTAAGAATAAAGACGAGTTGGACATCAACCGTACAGTTAAGACATTAAATAAATGGCTGAAACAAAAGTATCTTCTCTGTTATGGAGAGTGGTTCTATGGCAAAGTCAGGCCAAGAATAATAATCGAGGAATTTTTATCAGAGGATGGGGATACATTACCTGTTGACTATAAATTGTACTATTTCAATGATATCAATGGCTCACCCGGTATTGGATTTTCCGGAGTCCATACGGATAGGTTCAAACACCATAAGATGACATTGTATGATGCCGATTGGAATAAGATGTCCGGGGTTACGTGGGGATATCCTTTTGAAGAAGGCTATCTGGCCAAACCCCAGAATTATGATGAGATGGTTGAAATTACAAAGATTTTGGCAAAGCCATTTTTACATGTCAGGATAGACTTCTACATAATCAAAGATAAGTTGTATTTGGGTGAAATAACCTTCACGTGCAGTGCAGGTTATGCAAAAATTCAGCCTTATGAGTTTGATGCTAAGCTGGGTAGTTGGATTAAATTACCCGACAAAAATACGTTAGGAGTCAATGTATGAGATTCTATATTTGGTTTGAAAATTTTTTGGATTTGATATTGCGTATGTTATGGGTACTTGTCGTCTGGATTCATGAGATAAGAAATATAAGGAAGAAAAAAATATTATTTTCAGACGTCCAATTAAAACCTGATCAGATTGAACAAGTTGATAAATTATGGCAACAAGCATATGGCAAAAGAATCTCCAAGGATTGGAATAGATTATACCAAAGTTATACCGGTCAATTTGATGCTAAATACTTTCCGGAAATATTATATACAACAAAATTAGAACCGCTTATGAATCCGAGACATGTTTGCAGAGTTCTATCTGATAAAAATTTGTTAGCAATTTTATTTAAAGATGATGAGGTAAAAGTACCAAGAACGATTGTCTCGAATGCCTGGGGTTATATTTATGATGGAAGCTACAGCGTAATTAGTGAAGAAAAGATGATAGAGATTTTAAAAGATGCGGGAAATATTGTGATTAAGCCAACGGTTAACTCAAACTCCGGCAAAGGTATAACAATGCATAATATACAAAATGGTATAGATTTATTATCAGGGGAGAGCGTCAGTAGAATAATTTCAAAATTAAATAAAAACTATATCATCCAGGAAAAGTTAGCTGCTCATTCTGATTATGCAAGACTTTATGATAAATCAATAAACACGGTACGGGTAATTACATATATAGTCGATAATTCTGTACATCATGC
>JBDKUD010000315.1:0-5394 GCA_039679805.1 Syntrophomonas sp.
CACCATTTTAAAGAACTCATTTCGGTAGGCATTGGCAAAGGTAACCTTCTTGCCCGCTTCACTAAGCAACTTCATTATACTATGCTTAATTATTATATCTTTTAATTCAAGATTGGGATATTGGTTAATATGCCGTCCTACCGCCTGCGCGGCGTTCATACCGGTCCATATTGTGGTCTGACCGGTAGCGCTTTGGGGTATACCCGGAACTTCCAAACAAGCATTGGTAGGTATCATAACCGCAATATCTTTTACTATAGTATTTATGCCGGAAAACAGCATATGCCCACCCAGGATTTTATCCATAAAAGCCGTGGCCGCATTTAAGTAGGGATTAGTTTCAGCCCTGGCACCTATACCCAACCCATCAATAAAAATCATTAAAACCTTCACTAACAGCCCCTCCCACTAAGAGTCATAACTAACTGCTGTTGTTCGATTTCTCTAGAGCATCGAGGCGATGCAAAATATTATCGAGTTTACTTTCTATTGAAGTAATATTTTCCGGCAGCAAAAAAACTGCTTCCTCCGGTTTTAATTCCTCATTCTGTCTGCTAAATATCGCCCAGCGTGACAGGTCATCAAAGGTTAGAACCTGTTCGGATATTTTGCTTATGCCCAAATCTCTACGGGTTACCGGTTCATCCTCTTTTCTTAAAATAACGCTAAAGCCGCCACAGGATTCCAATATACCTTTATCTACCTCGCTCAAATCTCTTATACCTTTTTTTCTTAATTCCTGCATTAAATCATCAATATTAAACTTTTCTCTAGCTAGATTGGTCTTTATAATTTTACCCTGATCTATTAGGACAATTGGTTTTCCGGTAATAATATTGGATAAGTGTTGGTTTTTAAGAGACACAAATCCTACCAGGTATTCAAGTACCGCCAAAGTTCCCAGGATAACTATCCCTTCATAAAAAGGTATACTTTTATCTAGAGCAATAGAAACCACCATATGACCAACACCGGTCATAACCACAAAATCAAAAGGCCCCAGTTCGCCCAGAGCCCGTTTTCCTAAGAGGCGAATCATCAGCAACGCCAGGAAATACATACCCACCGCCCTAAGAGCAAAACCCAACATAAGCTTTCCTCCCTGATACAGAGCTTCCTGACTTAGTATTTCGCCATAATCTTATGCATTATTCTCAAAAAGTGCCGGGGCAAGTTTTGAGTTAATCTTTTTTCCGTAAAAAATTCATAAGTCTTTGTTTATCCCAAGTATTTATTATATCATCTTTTTCCAGCCATCCCCGGCGTGCGTTAATTATACCGTATATCTGGAGTTTTAAATCATTTTTGTCATGAGCATCACTGTTTATGGCTATTTTAACACCCATATCCCGCGCCTTACGAGCGGTATCCTCATCAATATCCAAACGGTCCGGATGAGAATTTATTTCCAGAGCCACTTGGTTGCGGCCGGCTTCTTCCAGAATTTTTTCTACATCGATTTCATATCCGCTGCGCCGATTCAAAAGGCGTCCACTCAAATGCCCGATAATATTTACATGCGGATTCTTAATGGCATTTATTATACGTTCGGTTTGTTTTTCCCGGTCCAATTTAAAATTACTATGAATAGAGGCTACTACTATATCAAGCTCGCTTAATATTTCACTTTCAAAATCAAGTCGGCCATCACGTAAGATATCTACTTCAATACCTTTAAGAACAAAAATATCTTTTACGTTTTTATTTATTTCCTCAATAACCCTGGATTGAGCCCTAAGTCTATCTTCATTAAGACCCCCACTAATAGGCAGGGATTTAGAATGGTCGGTTATAGCCAGATAGGAATAACCCATTTGACGTGCAGTTTCAACCATGTCTTGGATTTTATGAGCCCCATCACTCCAGTCAGAATGGACATGAAGATCGCCCTTAAGGTCAGACATATCAATTAGTTTAGGCAACTGCCCTTCCTGCGCGGCTTCAATTTCTCCTTTATTTTCTCGTAGTTCCGGGTATATATAATTTAATCCCAGTTGTTCATAAATTTCCTCTTCACTTGTAGCTCCGACAAATCTATCCTCATCAAAACCAAGCTCCCGAACTCTTGTACGGTGTTCTTTGGAACCAGTAGTCCAGAGAAGTTTACCGTAGTAATCATCAGGAGCTATCATAATAACTTCAAACTCAATATTAAAATTAAGCATTCCTTTAATACAATCTTTTTCTTCACTTAGGATCAGCTTAATTCCTTTATAATTAGCAACTCTCTCCTTTACTTTCTCATATGACCAAGTAGCTACCAGAATGTCTATATCTCCTACCAGTGGTTTACCACGTCTGACACTGCCAACAATACTGGCATTTTGCACTATATCTAAACTTAAAAGGTAAGTACAAAAATCTTGGGCCAGGGGCAATGCCATCCCCAAGGTAATTTGACCATGGCGCTGGTTTAATAATTCAATTCCTTTTTTAATGTTATATTCGGTTTTTCCACCCAAACCGGGTAGATTTCTAATCTTTTTCTGTTGGGCCGCCTGTAATAAATCATTTAGATTATCAATTCCAAGTTGTTCATAGATTACCTTAACTGTTTTGTGTCCCAGGCCGGGAATAGTCAACATTTCAAGAAGCCCCGGAGGAATTTCTTTTAATAACAGCTCATAATACTCACAGCTGCCCTTTTCCATCATTTCAACTATTTTCTTTTCTACCCCTGTTCCTACACCGGGAATATCGCTAAGTTGCTTATTCATGTAAAGAGTTCGTATATCCTCATCCAGATGATATACTGACTGAGCTGCTTTACGATAAGCTCTAACCTTAAAAGAGTTATCTTCCTTTATCTGCAGAATATCTGCTATTTTATCCAATATATAAGCTACTTCCCGGTTAGTCATTTATTATCCCATCCTATTTTTCTTTTCCTCTTCCAGGGCCTTGACTAGTTCATCATAGTCTTCCTGTAGTTTATTAAGCTCATCAGCCAGATTAATGGCAGTCAAGACAGCAATTTTAGTATTGGTTAGATTAGGATTACGCTGTTGAATCATTTTCATTCGTCTATCAATATAGGACGCTAACATTTGAATATATTCTGGGTTCTCGTCACCCCTTACTACATATTCTTCGTTAAAAATATCAACTGTAACCTTATTTATTCGTTTTTTTGATTCATCCATTTAGCGTGCCCCCTACTTGTGAATTGTTAAAGTAATTCGATATCAAGCAGGCTTTTCCTTCCCCATGGAAAAAAAGACCCGATTTTCCTAAAATAGCGCTTCTTAAGATAAGCCTTATGCCTCATGCCAAAAATATGAAGGGAGGGGATTTTGCCACATTCTGCAGCAAATCCTCTCCCTCCGTTATTTAATCATTATCTATATTCAAATGAATTAATGAGCTACTAGTTTTAGAACATTGATTTAACAGCTGCAATTATACCTTCCTCACTGGGTATATAAGCCTGTTCCAGAGCCGGGCTAAACGGAATCGGGGTATATGGAGCCGCAACACGCATAATAGGAGCCTTCAGGAGGTCAAATCCTTCTTCGGCAACCATGGCTGCGATTTCCGCACCAAAGCCCATAACCTTAACCGCTTCATGAGCGATAACCAGTTTCCCGGTTTTCCCTACTGACTCTAATATGGCATCCTTGTCCAGTGGTATTAGGGTCCGGGGATCAACTACTTCCGCATTGATTCCTTCCTTGGCCAGAGCCTCAGCTGCAGCCAAGGACTTCTGAACCATCCAGGACCAAGCAATGATAGTAACATCGGAACCTTTACGTTTAATATCAGCTTTGCCTAATGGAATTGTATATTCACCTTCGGGAACCTCTCCGTTAACACCCAATAATTGTTTGTGTTCATAATATACTACCGGATTATCATCTCTAATAGATGAAATCAATAGACCTTTAGCATCATAAGGAGTGGAAGGAATTACGGTGATTAATCCAGGGATATGCGTTAAAAGTCCCTCTAAACTCTGAGAATGCTGGGCTGCTGCTCCCACACCAGCACCATTGATGGTTAGACATACCATGGGAACTTTCGATTTGCCGCCAAACATATACCTGTTTTTGGCCGCCTGATTCGCAAATTCATCAAAGCAAACTGTAATAAAATCATCAAACATTACTTCTACAACTGGTCTTAATCCACAGGCAGAAGCTCCGACCGCATGTCCTACTATAAAGTTTTCGCTAATAGGAGTCTCAACAATTCGTTTCGGACCAAATTCATCAAATAACCCGGCGGTTACTCCAAAGCATCCGCCAAATGGACCTATATCTTCGCCAGCCATATAAACTTTAGGATCTCTCTTAAGTTCTACCCTTAATCCGTCTCTAATTGCTTCGGCGTATGTCATTTGCATCTTTTTCACCATCCTTCTCTATAATTGTCTATCATAAACATCGGTAAGTAATTCACTTACGTCAGGATACGGACTCTCATCGGCGAATTTAACCGCCTCATCAATTATCGCTTCACCTTTAGCCTTCATTGCATCCAAATCTGCTTGAGTTGCATATCCCTGATTAATTAACATATTACCAAACCTGATAATAGGATCTTTCTTCAGCCATTCTTCCTGGTCTTTGGGATTTTTATAAGCACCGGGATCACCTTCAAAATGCCCATGCCATCTCCAGGTTTTAAGTTCTATTAAGCTAGGTCCGTCGCCTCTTCTGGCTCGATTTACAGCTTCCTTGGTTGCTTCATATACCGCTAATACATCATTGCCATCTACTGTTACTCCAGGCATCCCATAAGCTGACGCACGGTCGGAAACATTGTCAGTTGCAAGATGTTTGTCAACCGGATTAGAAAGGCCAAACCCATTATTTTCGCAAATCCAAACAATTGGTAATTTCCAGAGGGATGCTACATTAAGACTCTCATGGATCGGGCCACGATTTGACTGTCCATCACCGAACATGCAAACTGTAATGTCATTAGTTTCATTATATTTACAAGCAAAAGCAGCACCTGCAGCAATAGCATATCCTGCTCCTAATATTCCGTTAGCACCCAGGAGACCTAATTCCATTTCTGCCAGATGCATTGATCCACCTTTGCCTTTACAGGTACCGGTAGCCTTACCAAACAGCTCCGCCATCATCTCATTTACGTTACCGCCTCTGGCAACCATTTCACCATGGCTGCGATGATGAAGGCCAACTTTATCAGTCTTCTCTAAACAGGGAAATACACCTGCAGCTATGGCCTCCTGACCGAGACTCAGATGGACAAAGCCTGGAATTTTACCAGCTGCAAATAATTGGCTGACCCTGGATTCAAAAGCCCGACAAGTTACCATTGTTTGATAAAAATCATATAATTGTTCCTTTGTGAGTTCCATTAATTTATCCCTCCTTTATTAATTAGAACCAGAACTTAAGAGATACTATGTGTACACCTCCTCCT